>NZ_BAAKGN010000065.1:0-263 GCF_059704265.1 Secundilactobacillus sp. MJ173 | reverse complement strand
ATATCACGGTCTGCGGTATAACAACATTTAGGACATTGATAGGTGCGCTCACTTAGCTTTAAATCAACTTTTTTATAACCACATTGATGGCATAACTTAGAAGTTGGTTCAAAACGGCCAGTTAAGTGTACCGGAATACCTAACTGCTGGCATTTAGAAACTAGCTTAATTCTAAAGTTATAAAAGCCTTGGTAACTAACTGCTTTAGCTAAATGCCAATTTTTCATCATACCCTTAACATTCAAGTCTTCTAAGGCTATCCA
>NZ_BAAKGN010000064.1:0-78780 GCF_059704265.1 Secundilactobacillus sp. MJ173 | reverse complement strand
GACGGAATACGTTTTTTTGCGTTAAATTCTGGAATCTACCGAGTTGTGTCACACTCTCTTTATGCCTTAATCTTTCTTAGGACGTGACAAGGATTCCCCACAGCAACCACGTGATCGGGAATATCTTTGGTCACCACGCTGCCAGCGCCAATGACCGAGCCTTCACCAATGGTGACGCCGGGGAGAATGATGACACCACCGCCAATCCAGCAACCGTGTTTGATGTGAACGGGCAGGGAGCGGGTTCTCACGAAATGCTGTTCAGGGTGGTCATCCCAGTTGCTGTTTAAGCGCTGCGAAAGCGGAACTGGATGGGTACCCGTATAAATTTGGACGTTTGGTGCAATCATGGTTTCGCCATCAATCCAGATTTCACCAGAGTCCATGAAAGAACAGTTCATGTTGATTGAAATTTTATCGCCTAAATGAATGTTGCGAGCGAAGTCACAGAGAAAAGGCGTACCCACAGTGACGTTCTTGCCGATACTGCCCAGCGATTGCTCTAAAAGCTGCCGGCGCTTGTCAGCTTGGTCATAAGGGGTTTGATTGTATGCCATCAAAAATTGATTTGCTTCATCCTTATATTGTTTAAATATCGGATCGTGAGCATCGTATAACTCACCATTTTGCTGTTTTTCCAATTCAGTTGTCATTATCATGCCATCTACCCATCATTACGTTAAATTTAGTAACCGTTTTCAGTTTAACACTGACTAAAACCGTTCTCAAATCCGGCAAAATAAAAAGCCCTCACAGAGAGGACTTGATTTACTTTTTGTTGGTTTTGTACTGATGATAATAATAAACGGGGATACCAATACCCGTTAGAATGAGACCTGTTACAGCTAGACCCGTTTGAGTCCAGATAGTGATGATCAGAATAAACAGGCCACCCAGAATGGCGATGATTGGAATCACGGGGTAACCAGGGACCCGGTATGGTCGGCGTAATTTAGGTTCGCGTTTTCTTAAAATAAATAGGGCGATGAACAGCAGGATATTGAAGATCCACATCACAAAGACCAGCATATCCGTCAGTGTGTCAAAGGAGCCCATAAACATCATGATGATGGCGATGCCCAGTTCAGCAAGCCCCGCGTAATAAGGGACGTAGGTCTTACGGGAAATTTTCCGTAACTGTTTGCTAAAGGGCAGTGAATCTTCAGTAGCCATGGCTAGTGGCACTCTCATCCCGGTTAAAGTATAGCCGTTGATAGCACCATACACGGAAACTAGGATCCCAATGGTGACCAGTTTGCCACCCATTGGACCAAAAATCATCTCAGCTGATTCAGAGGCGGTATTCAGGTTACCCGCAATTTGACTCACGGGCATACTCTTTAGAAAAACAAAGTTAATGGTAGCGTAAATCACGGTAATGAAGACTAGGCCTAACACGATTGCGCGAGGCAGGTCCTTTTCCGGATGCTTCATTTCACCAGCAACGTTACCAATACTGATCCAGCCGTCGTAAGCAAACATGGTGGCAAGCAGGCCACTGCTGAAAGCAGTCCAGAAGTTGAGGTGCGGACCAGCAGTGATTGGTACCAGTGAGACGGCAACATGAGCCTTTGAAAAGAGGCCAAAGATGGCAATAATGAAAATTGGAATCAGTTTAAAAATCAATGTGATCGATTGTAAGGCACCACCAACTCGCGCGCCTAAAAAGTTAACGAGCGTGATGCTTAATCCGCAGGCAATGGCTATGGGGAGATGCCAGATCAGCGGCAGGCTGAATAAATTCAAGACCTGGGTAGAAAAGATGATCGATAATGCTGCGATATTGGCTGGATAGTAAATCAGAATCAGTGCCCAACCCATTAAAAAGCCGGGCAGCTTACCATACGTGTATTCAATATACTTGATTGCACCACCGGTTCGTGGAATTGCTGCGGCTAATTCTGCCACGGTTAGTCCAGCACAAATGGTGAGCAGGCCGCCTAAAATCCAAGCGGCTAAGGTCATGCTGGCTGAGCCGGTGACTTCAACAACACTGGCAACTTTGAAGAAGACACCAGCACCAATAACGGTTCCCATCACGGTCGATAGGGCGGTAAATAAACCGATTTCGCGTTTTAATTTTGGTTCACTCAAAATAACTTCCGTCCTTCCCAATTCAATAGCAACCAATTATAGCAAAGAAAAACCCCGGTGACAACGCACCGGGGAAGGGTTTCACATTAGAAATTCATGATAATTATTAGTGAAAAATTATTAGTGGAAAAACATGTTAAGAATCATCACCATGCAGATCCCGACAACTGAGATGACCGTTTCAAGCACCGTCCAAATGGAGAGGGTTTGTTTAACTGTCAAATCGAAGTATTCTCTAAACATCCAGAAGCCAGCATCGTTAACATGTGAAGCGGCTAATGAACCAGCACCAATGGCAAGCACCATCAGAGCAGGGTCAACACCAGCGGCTGACATTAATGGTGCAACAATACCAGCAGCGGTCAAAGCAGCAACGGTTGCAGAACCTAAAGCAACACGGAGAACAACGGCGACTAACCAACCAAGAATCAGTGGACTGATACTTGAGTGAGTGAAGATTTTGGCAACTTCATTACCAACACCACCGTCAATCAGCACTTGCTTGAAAGCACCACCGCCACCAATAACTAATAGTAGCATAGCAATTGACTTAACGGCATTTTCAACGGTTTCCATGATGTCCTTGGTTGCCCGTTTACGAGCCCAGCCCATCGACCACATAGCAAACAGCAATGAAATCAGCATTGCGATGGCAGGGTCACCAATGAAGGCAACGATTTGATCCAGCATCGTTGGGTTCTTAGTCGGTGTAGTACCGCCATCAACAGTCATCTTGTAAATGGTCGTAATGGCCATTAAGATAACGGGGAATAGTGATGTCAAAACAGAAAGACCAAAGCTTGGTTCTTCGTCTGGTGCCATTTCTTTGACTTCACCTAATGAACTCAAGTTACCCTTTTGCTTAAAAGCGGAAGGAGCAAACTTTTCGGCCAACTTAGTGAATAGTGGGCCGGCAATGTAGGCGGCAGGAATGGCAACAATGATACCGAACAGCAAGACTTTACCATCGCTAGCACCCAAAGCTGCGGCAATGGCAGTTGGTGCTGGATGAGGTGGTAAGAAGCCGTGGGTAACGGACAAAGCAGCGGCCATTGGGATCCCAAGGTACAGAATTGGCACACCAGCTTCAACGGCAATCGCAAAGACGATAGGGACTAACAGAACCATCCCAACTTCGAAGAATAGCGCAATACCAATAATGAATGATGCGAGCATGATAGCTAATTGAAGTCGTTTCTTACCAAATTTATTAATTAAAGTCGTGGCAATTTTATGAGCACCACCGGCATCGGCAACTAACCGACCCAGCATGGCACCAAAACCAAAGACCAGTGATAATTCACCTAATTGACTGCCGATACCAGTTTCGATGCTGGCAGCAATCTTGGTCAGTGGCATACCAAGTAAAATAGCAGTTAAAACAGAAGTTAAAATCAACGAGACAAAGGTGTTCATTTTGAATTGAATAATCAAAACTAACAGGAATAAAATCCCGATAACTAACGCTAGTATTTCCATAGTTAGAAAACCCTTTCAGAAATCAGTTTTGTGAAGCGCCCCTCGTGACGCTTCACAGCAACGGACAATAAGAAACCCTTTTTGAAATTAAATGATGATACCCATAATGAATTAAAGATCGTTATCGGATGCCTTTTTCTTAGCATCTTGGCTACGTTGAAAATCAGCAATCGCTTTGTATTCCGTCTGTAATTGCCGACTTAAACGGATATAGATTGGGACCAGTGCCCGGTAAGCGTCGTAAGTTTCTGGGTTTGGATGGTGCACGTTGGTGACACCCACAAACTTCTTCACTTCGCTGAGGTCGTCGATCAACCCGAGACTGTACATTCCCAGTACAGCAGCTCCTAAGGCAGTTCCTTCAACACTTTCCGGGATGGTCACGTCTTGTTCAAAGATATCAGCTAACATCTGACGCCAGAGTGCTGAACGAGCAAAACCACCGGTGGCTTGAATGCTGACGGGTTTGCCGACAACTTCTTCCAGAGCAATCAGTACGGTGTAAAGGTTATAGACGATACCTTCAAGCGCAGCACGAACCATGTGGGCCCGAGTATGATTACGAGTTAATCCGAAGAAGGAACCACGGGCATTAGCATCCCAGATTGGGGCACGTTCACCACCGAGGAAGGGGTGGAAAATCAGGCCATCTGAACCAGCTGGAATTTTAGAAGCAATCTCAGTTAGTAGATCGTAACTATCAACCTTCATTTGTTCCGCGGTAATCTTTTCTGGTGCAAATAACTGGTCACGAACCCAACGGAAGACGATACCGCCGTTGTTAACTGGTCCGCCAACAACCCACTTGTTTGGTGCCAGGTAGTAACAGAATACCCGGCCTTTAGGGTCGATCTTTGGCTTGTCAGTGACTACCCGAACCGCGCCAGAAGTCCCAATGGTAACGGCAACAACACCAGGGTCGATGGCGTTAACACCAAGGTTAGCTAGGGGACCATCTGAAGCACCCATGACAAATGGCACGTTAGGGTCGATGCCAATCACTTTAGCGTAGTCTTCGTTCATGCCAGAAACGGTATCCGTGGTATCAACGAGTTCAGGTAATTTATCGCGGGTAACGCCAGCTAATTCAAGGGCTTGGTCGTCCCAATCCATCTTGAAGATGTTAAACATACCAGTGGCGTTAGCGATGGAGTAGTCTTCTTTTAAGACACCGAATAATTTATAGATGACGTATTCTTTAATCCCCACAAACCAGCGGGCTTTGTCAAATAAATCTTTGTGCTCGTTACGGAGCCAAATAAGTTTAGTAAAAGGAGTCATTGGGTGAATCGGTGTACCGGTTTTCTCGTAAATTTGTTTACCGACGCCGTTTTCGCGTAACTGATCTGCATACTTAACGGCACGATTGTCAGCCCAAGTAATGGCGCGAGTCATCGGCTTATGATGATCATCCAACAGGATCAAACTGTGCATAGCAGCTGAAAAAGACACACCCTTCAGCTCGCCTTCACTTAAGTTTGCCTTCCGCAAAACCGTGGTTAAACCGTCAACGATGGCGGCAAAAATCTCATCGGGATCTTCTTCAGCCATGTCCGGCACATCTTGATAAAGCGGATACAAATTGTTGGAGTAACCTTGTACTTTACCGACATTGTCAAACAGCACAGTTTTGACACTGGTTGTTCCTATATCAACACCGATCATATAGTCCATTTTTCTACGACTCCCTTTCTGATTTGAACTTGCAATGTGAGTGTAAATGACTTTTAAACCGTTTACAAGAATAAATATCTCAAATAAGTTTATTTGTGAAGCAACCTGTTCATTATATGAAAAAAGATTTCACAATTCAAGTGTTAAGCAGAAAATTATTTACAAATTAGTGAATAATCGCTAGAATACTTGGTATAATCTGAATCAAATGTCCGTACCAATTATTAATGCTGGGTGTTAAAATATGTTTGAAAGCTTTTAAACAGCAGTTTTAATTCGTATCATGTATAAAAAGTGTTATTTCAGTGATAACACGTCATTTACCTAGTCGGTTTCAGCGTAGGAGGAACTAATTTGGCACAATCAGCGATCAGCAGTATCAGGTCTTACTATCCCAATTTGAGCAAATTACACCAAAAAATTGCGGACTATATTTTTGCTCAGCCGCAAATGGTCAGTGATCTTACCATCAACGAGTTAGCGGAAAAAGTGGGCGTTTCAACGGCTTCAATTTCTCGTTTTGCGAAGGCTGTTGGTTATTCTAACTTCCGTGAATTCAGTCTCGATTTGGCTAATATGCCCTCAGACGTCAACCGTAGCAGCCTGTTTAAAAAAATCGATCCCGATGATACACCCAAAGAAATGACAGAAAAAACCTTTCAGGCCATGATCGACGCTTTAATTTCAACGCGGTCACTTCTGCATAATGATCAGTTGGAAACGATTTCAAACCATATTTTGAAATGTCATCAGCTGGCTTTCTTCGGGTTAGGAGGGTCTTCCGTAGCTGCGTTAGACGGTTATCATAAATTTTTAAGAACTTCTATTAATAGTGAATACTATCCTGATTTTGACGTGCAATTGATGCAGGCAGCCAAAATGGACGAAAACGACTGTGCCATTATGATTTCTCACTCTGGTGAAAACCAGCAGACACTAACTGTACTAAAGCAACTGCACAATAATCATGTGCCGGTGATCGCCATTACTAGTTACGGACGTTCTTCGTTGGCTCAAAAGGCGGATATGGTCATGCTTTCACTAGCTGATCAGATGTCGACAACTTCTGATAGCATGTATACGCTGATTGCTCAATTAGCCATGATCGACAGTCTGTTCACAATCGTTGCTGTTAAACTGTCAAACAAGACGGAAGCCGTGATGAGCCGAGTCAAAGAGGCCATTAATCAGACGAGAACTTAAACTATTGTCCCACGGGTCAGCAATCGTTGAACAGCATGGTAAAATAAAGGTACGATGAACAAGACAAGGGATGAGCAAGTGTGAAACGACGACGGATTGAACCCATCTATACCAATACTTATAGGCAGTTGCGTAACCGTTCACGACGATTACGCTTCTTTTCAATCTTGCTGGTTTTGATCGTGATTATCGGTGGCTGGTTTGGCTATCGGCACTATCGCGACCAGCAGCTGAGTCATTACCATGTGAGAGGGGTCACGTTGGACCAAGCAAACGGGTTTGTTGACTTTCAACAGCTATCACAGCAAGGCTTTCAATTTGCGTATTTGCGGGCGACTTCAGGGGCAACCTATACCGATGATCAATTTCAAAGTAATTATGATCGTTCTCAAGGTAGCAACCTTAAAGTGGGTGTTTATCACGTATACAGCTATACCACTTCGCCTCAAGCACAACTTAAAAACTTTGAACATGAAGTTGGCTATCGTGAGGGGCAGCTGCCAATCGCGGTTCAAGTCACCACCTATGATAAGTATAACGGACGATATTTGCGTCAATCCGAACCGCAAAAAAAGCTGTTGCAGTTTGTTTCATTACTGCAGCAACACTATGATAAACGTGTGATTATTTGGTGCACACCAACGATTTGGCGGTCAATTAACCGAACGTCACTTGCTCGGTATAAAACTTGGCTGCAGACTTCGAGTCTGTCTCATCAAAGTGGCCAAGTTGTCTTCATTACCTATGACGAAAAAGCAACCGTTAAACTCAATGGCCAATCGCAAACGGTTCCTGCGTCGGTCTTTAACGGGTCACAGCGTCAATGGCACTCGTGGAGTACGCAGTAGAATAGAAACTAAAAATAGCCTGATTATTGACTGTCTCGTTGCTAGTAGGCAGCCAATAATCAGGCTATTTTAGGTTCAATTAGTTGTGTTTGATACGATATAGTAAATCACATCGTCGGCTTCATCAAACATTTTAACCGGAATATTATTGTTGGCTGTAATCGTAATGTGATAACCATAATGGTCTAATAATACCAAGGTATCAGTGGTAAGTGAGACCACTTTACAGGGAATCGTATGGTGGTCAATGCTGATGGTTAAATCAGGGCCGATAACCAAAGAATGTGTTCTAGCTGTTTCGGAATGGCGCAGTTTCCATGAACCAATAAAAATCATGGGAGAATTGGCGATTTGATTTGCAGTTCGCTTCGCTGACCGCTGAGAAGGCCGAATAATGTTTTGTAGTAATGCTCGGCTAGAATGGATGAATTCTTTTGCGTTCATGGTGAGGCCTCCTCCTTTTCTCTTATCTGATTTTAACATGTTTATCAGCCGATTCCTTATTCTTTACCTTAAATTATAAAATAAAATCGACTTCTAATTATCATTTGCGTTTGGAACTGCTATCATGGAGTTAACAGCAGAAAGAGAGGCGTTTTTAATGATTAACTTAGGCATCATCGGCACTAACTGGATTACTCAGCAATTTGTGGAGGCAGCTCAAACCTCCGGGCTGTACCAGTTAACCGCAGTCTATTCAAGACACCAGGATACTGCAACTGAATTTAGTCAAAAAAACGGTGGCTCAGATACCTATACCGATTTGGATAAATTCTTTAATCAAGGTCACTTTGACACGGTTTACATCGCTTCACCAAACAGTTTGCATTTTCAACAGGCAAAACAGGCAATTGAAGCGGGTAAAAACATCATTGTTGAAAAGCCAGCTTTTGAAAATCAGGCTCAGATGGAACAGATTCAAGAACTGCTTCAGCAGCATCGCGAACTGCATTATTTTGAAGCGGCTAGAAACATTCATACGCCGAACTTTCACGCCATTGAAGCCCAATTAAAAAAGATGCCGGTGGTACAAGGCGCTAACTTCACCTACATGAAGTACAGCTCCAGGTATGATCAGGTGCTGGCAGGTAAGGAACCAAACGTATTTTCTTTAAAATTTGCCGGAGGTGCGTTGCAGGATCTAGGCGTGTATCCGTTGTATGATGCCATTGCACTGTTTGGTATGCCAAACGAATTTAACTATTTCCCAGAGTTTATTCAAACTGGTGTCGATGGCAAAGGGGTGGCAGTTTTGCAGTATGCTGAATTTAACGTGACACTTAATTTCGGTAAAACCACTAACTCATACATGGCCTCAGAGATTTATGGTCTGAAGGATACTATCGAAATTGATGATGCTGGCGAACTGGGAGAAGTGAATTACTTTGATGCTGAAGGCAAGCAGACACTGATCAGTGAACCCGTTGCTGAAAACGTGATGTTACCTGAGGTACGGGATTTTGCCAGGGTCATTAATGAACCGGGTAACATCCAAAATCAGACTGACTATTTGCGCTGGCTCAATCTGAGCGTTCAGGTCAATAAAATGCTGTTTAACCTACGTCAATCTGGTAAAATTGTTTTCTACGACGAACGGGACAACTAATGAGAAATGAGGGGATCCTATTATGATTCCACAGTTTAAAAGTCGATTCGAAAAGTTAGGTTTTGATGAATTATCACCGATTCAATCCGCAGTCTATGAACCACTGAAAAATGGTGACAGCGTGCTTGGACTGGCACCAACCGGGTCTGGCAAAACGCTGGGCTTTGTGGTACCCGTCTTAGAGCGGCTGGCACCTGGTCAAGGTATTCAAGCTATCATCATCGCACCGTCACAGGAATTAGCGATGCAATCAACTAACGTTACGAGAAGCTTTGCCACGCTGGTTGACTTAAAGGTGACGTCGATTACCGGTGGTGCTAATGTTAAACGCCAGCTGGAACAGCTGAAAAAGCATCCAGAAGTCGTGGTCGGTACGCCTGGGCGAATTTTAAACTTAATCGAAGACTGCAAACTTAAGACTCACGATGTTCAAACCGTGATCATTGATGAAGCGGATGATTTGCTGGATGGTGAGACTTTTGATACGGTGCGCACAATTTTGCAAAACGTGCCTTCAGAAGTCCAACTAGGATTTTTCTCGGCAACGGAAACACCAATTTTAGCTGAACTGCAAAAGTGGTTTGGCACACCCGTCACCCGGATCGATGTGCGAGATATTGACCATACGCAAGGGGAAGTCCGTCATGGTTTGCTGGAAGTTGGCAACCTGAAGAAGGCTGGTATGCTGGGAAAGTTAACCTCAGTTAAACAATTTAAAGCCTTGGTGTTCTTCAATCACGTTGGTTCTTTGCAGCAGACTAAAAGCTGGCTGACACATCATCACGTGCCCGTTGCAACACTATCAGCTAATCAGCGTCAAACTGAACGGCAAAAAGCGTTAACTGATTTCCGGTTAGGGCGGGTTAAGTTACTATTATCCACGGATGTGGCAGCTCGTGGCTTGGATATTGCCAAACTGCCTGCAGTGGTCAACTTTGACTTGCCTAGTACCGCTATTGACTATACCCACCGAGTTGGCCGAACGGGTCGAATGGGCGAGCCTGGTCAAGTGGTCAACTTTGGTGATGACCATGACCTTCGAGACCTGAAGCGGTTATTAAAGGATACGGACTATGAGTTAGTGCCTGTTTATTACCAAGACCATCGATTGAGCACCAGCTTTAAAAAGCCTTCTCAATCGATTAATTCAGATCAAACGCTTGTCGCTGAAGCTAAGGTTGCCGGTGAAGTACAGACAGATCCTACTGCTATGCAACCTGCTAGCCGAAAGCCCAGAGTCAAAGCAGCTTTGCCAGAACCCACTAAGAAAAAGAAGGGGCATAACAAGCATTCCAAGCGTAAGGGAATGCGGCATAAGCGAGAACAAGAAAATTAATTGAGATCGAAATAGAATAACATGAAAAAAAGGACGCCTAGCAATTCATCATTAGCTAAGCGTCTTTCTTTAATTATCGTTTGTAAGTATGAGTTGTTCCAGTCATGTAATTGTGAACCGAAATTCGGTGTGAACTTTTAATTGTTACCTTAAGTTTTTCCGCACCGCCACCACGAATAATTCGTTGATCGCCACTGTAGCGACTTTTGTCTTTACCGGTGATTTCGTAAACGTGGTGCTTGAGTGTTTTATATTTTAGCTTATAGGCATCGAAATAAGGCATTCCCATTCCTTGATACCGGAAAGTACTCTTCTTGAAAGCGTAATATTCCCAGTATTGCCCTTTCTTGTAATTATATTGATGCCTGATTGCAGAAGGTGTACCTTTATGCCAACTAGCAGCATTAGCAGTTGTAGTTGAGACGGACACTATACCAATTACCCCTAAAACTAACGCAACAAATAATAACAACTGTTTCTTCATCATATTCCTCCCTTTAGGACAATGTAATTATATCATAATTACATTGTTGCCTGAAATATGCTGTGGTGTAGCCAATTAAGTAGAGTGTCATTCAAAAAGATGTTCTCAAAAAATCTTCACCCTAAAAAGTAGGGTAAAGCCTTTTGAGGGCTTACTGTCCCAGTCATATCAACCCATCTAGGCTTTTTTGTGCACAATTTCTTTGATTTCTTGCAAATGTGCACACAAGCTTCACCTTTATTCATTTTCTATCATTTTTTAAAAATAAAGAATCCCTCTATATCAACGATTTAGAAGGATTCAAAATGAGTCAGATATTAAAAAGATGACCCCACCCGGACTCGAACCGGGATCAGCCGCTTAGGAGGCGGGTGCCCTATCCAGTTGTGCTATGGGGCCAAAAAGCACACTGAATATTTTCTCATGGATTAGGGTTATTGTAAAGACCGGTTATCATTAGCCGTTAGTAGGTTCAGCAATAACTAGTACGTTGGTCAAGGCGTTCCGAACCACTGCCGCCGTAGTAGACCCTACCAGCAAGCGGTCGATAGCATCGGTACCCGATTTGCCCATCACAATCAGATCAACGTCATGTGTTTCAGGGTATTCAACCGCAATGACCTGTTTAGGGCTGCCATGGAGAACTTCAGTTTTAGGTGTTACACCGGCATCTTCAGCTATTTTTTGACCCTCAGCCAAGATTGCGGTTGCACGTTCGTTCAGTTCTTGATAATAACCGCCAGTATTGGCAATACCCGTTCCTGTAACCGTGTAAATCAGGCGCTTATCGTCTGCAACGTTTACAATAGTGAGTTCAGCGTTGAATTGTTTAACCAGTTTTAGCGCTTCAGACAACGCTAATTTAGAATTATGACTACCATCAAGTGGTACAACGATGTGATTGTACATACTATCAGCTCTCTTTCAATAATTATTAGCTCACGTACATTGTGAAGCATTTTGAAAGTGGTTTCAAGCTTTTTATGCTTTGTTTTGATATGTGGATTTTAACTCATAATATTGGGTGATGTTAGTGTCAAACCGCTTTCTCAGTTCCCTAAATTATGATATAGTTTTTTTGACAGAAAAACGAGGGATGTACTTTGGATAAATTAGATTTTTATAAACGCCACATCGAAAATTCACTGATTGATATTATGAATACCCGTGCTCAAGATAATAATTTTGAGCGACAATGGCTTCAACTGCACATTCCCAATCGGGATCTGCAATATGCCATCTCACAATTATCGACACTGAGTTTAAAGTTATTGCAACAAGTGGTGGACTTGGCACCTGTGTCTGAGGACCAGTTGGTTGAGGCTATGGACCTGAGTTTCGGGGTGATTGCTAAAAATATGAATAAGCTTTCCCGATTAGGTTTTGTCACCAAGATAGCGCCAGATCAGAGGAGCGCGGTTTATCAACCAACCAAGGTCGGCACGAAAGTTGTGGCAGTTCAAAACCAACTTAATGAGTTGCTGGATAAACAGCACAGAGAGTTAGTTGATCGCTATACACCAGAGCAGTTAAGTTTAATTGCGACCTTTCTGCAGGATCTAAAGCACAGTCATTGATGTGGAAATTAAAAAATAGCTTGAGCAAATTTATCAAATGATAAATTGTTCAAGCTATTTTTTAACTTAAGTTATTTTTTAAAAATGATCCATTTTGAGAAGAAGTAGTTCAAAACCACCACGATCACGTTATCAATGATCTTAACGATCAGTGGATTACCGGAGAGAAGCGAGATTCCCACGTACATGATCAACTGGTCCACCACTAATGAAAGCAGGCGGAAGAAAAAGAAGGTCGCTGTTTCCCATAAGAAAGTCTTCCAAGCCATTGATTTGGAGTTGAAGACCCAGAGTTTATTGGTGACAAAGGCGAAAATCACGGAGGCTAACCAAGCCAGGACGTTCGCAATTTGATAATTCATGGAATGGTTCAGCCAGTCAAATACGCCAATGTTGATTAAAGTGGTTAACCCACCAAAAAATAAATAGCTGATTACTGACTCGTATTTTTTAAATAATTGCCATAGGGTATGCATGCTAGTTTCCTTGCTTTACTTTTTTTCTTGGACGATATACTTAGGCCGGTGTTTGGTTTCAAGGTAAATCTTACCAATATATTCACCCAAAATGCCAAGACTAAACAGTTGAATGCCACCTAGCAGGAGAATAATAGAAACCATTGATGGCCAGCCAGCGACCGCATCGCCTACCATGAGTGCGCGAACGATGACGAAAATAAAGCCAATGACGGCCAGAACACAGGAAATACCACCCACCCAAGTGGCAATCTTTAGGGGTGCATCTGAAAAGTCAACAATACCATCGATTGCATAATTGACCAGCTGCATGAACGACCAGTGTGACGTACCAGCCGCACGGGGCTGACTTTCATATTTAAGGTAGGTGGTGTTAAAACCGACCCACGCAAAAATTCCTTTAGAGAACCGGTTATATTCGGGTAACGAAGTGATCGTGTCAACCATTTCACGAGTCATCAAGCGATAGTCGCGGGCGTTGGGTTCGATCTGAACCTGTGAGATGGCGTCAATGACATGGTAGAATTTGGTGGATAGGTAGGCACGAATCCGACCTTGACCACGACGTTCTTCTTGAATCGTGCCGACACAGTCGTAACCGTCATTTTCAATCAAATCGATCATCTTTGGCAGTAATTCGGGTGGATCTTGTAAATCAACGTCCATCACGGCGACTAAATCACCGGTTGAAGCATCCAATCCGCAAGCAAGTGCAGCTTCTTTCCCAAAGTTACGGGAGAATGATAGGTAATGAACAGTATCGGGATGTTGCTTTTGTAATTCCTTTAAAATTAACAGAGTTTTGTCGCTAGAGCCATCGTTAATAAATAAATATTCTGGCTGATAACGTTCAGATGTTTCGTTGATGGTGTCAAACACTTTAGCGACAGCATCGTAAAAAATGTTGATCGATTCTTGTTCGTTATAACAAGGCACGATCAGACTGAGGGTACGCATAAGATATCCAACCTTCCCTTCTTAGGCTTAAATTCTATCATAAGGCAAACGAGACTAATAACAAAGTTAAAAAAGATTAATTTTCCGTGAATAATGTGTTTAACGTGTAAAATTGTGTAGAATTGTATCTCTAGAACAAGGGTTCTGTTACAATTATAGGCGTTGATTCAATTCAAAACTGAAACCGAATGAAACGCAAATTCATCACCTGGGAGTATTTAAAATGACGAAACCAATTAAAGTAATGACAGTTTTTGGTACCCGGCCAGAGGCCATTAAGATGGCGCCAATAGTATTAAGGATGCAACAAGATTCAACCCATTTTACACCAATTACAGTTGTGACGGCCCAGCATCGAGAGATGTTAGACCAAGTTTTAAACATTTTTAAAATTATACCGGATTATGACTTGAATATCATGAAACCGAACCAGACTTTGGCCCAGATTACTAGTCGAGTTTTGACAAATTTGGACAACGTGATCGATGAAGTCAAGCCAGACATTATTTTAGTCCACGGGGACACCACAACGACTTTCGCTGCCAGCGTCAGCGCTTTTTATCATCAAGTTACCTTGGGCCACGTGGAAGCCGGCTTACGAACTTGGGACAAATATTCACCTTATCCAGAGGAAATGAACCGTCAGCTTACCGATATTTTAAGCGATTATTATTTTGCGCCTACGTCTTTAAGCCGAGAAAATTTGCTTAAGCAAAATCACCCAGATGACCGTATCTTTATTACTGGCAACACGGCGATTGATGCACTTCAGCAAACAGTGGATGAGAACTATCACCATGCCGTACTGGATCAGATCGATGCTCAGCACCGCATTATTTTACTGACTATGCACCGGCGTGAAAACCAGGGGGAACCTATGCAACGGGTTTTCCGAGCTATCCGTAAAGTGGTGGCTGATCATCCCGATGTTGAGTTGGTCTACCCAGTACATTTGAGCCCAGCTGTTCAAAAAATTGCTAACGCAGAACTTGGCGATACTAACCGAATTCATTTAATCGAACCCCTAGACGTAGTGGATTTCCATAACCTAGCGGCTCGCAGCTACTTAATCATGACGGACTCCGGTGGGGTTCAGGAAGAGGCGCCTTCACTGGGCAAACCAGTATTAGTCCTCAGAGACGAAACTGAGCGTCCTGAAGGTGTTCAAGCAGGGACGCTAAAATTAGTGGGTACGGATCCTACGGTGGTTACTGAAGCAATGGAAACCTTGCTTACGGATGATCAAGCCTACCGTCAGATGGCAGAAGCTAAAAATCCGTATGGCGACGGTCACGCGTCCGAACGGATCTTAAAAGCCATCGAAGAACACCAGCAACAACTGTGAGGTTAATATCATGCAAACTGGATTTAAAGGCTTTTTAAAGCTGCTTATACGGCGCTTTTCCAATGCAAATGTCAACGATTCAGCGGCGGTGTTGTCGTATTATATGCTCTTATCCATTTTCCCAATCCTATTGATTGCCGGGAACTTGATTGCCTTTTTGCACTTTAATACTAACAGTGTGCTGCGGTACATTGAACCGGTGTTACCGGAGCCAGTGTTCCAAACGTTAGCGCCGATTATTCGTTCTTTCTTAGAGCAGGGGAGTACTGGAACCTTGTCGTTAGGGGTTGTTGTAACGATCTGGTCAGCCGGACGCGCGGTGTCCGCTTTCCAGCGCAGTATTAATCTCGCGTACGGGATTGAACAGCCTAACGCCATTATTAGCCGTTTTTTCTCCTTTCTTTTGATTTTAGTAGCCATTATTTCAATCGTTATCATTGCCATTCTGTTCAGTTTAAGTGAGTGGCTTGGCAGTTATTTGAAACCTTGGTTTAACCTTTCCAATCACTTCACGGACTTTGTTGGCAGTTTAAGGTGGCCAATTTCCTTCCTGTTTATTTTTTTACTAAGTGGCCTGCTATACATGGTGGTGCCATCAGCGAAGGTCAAGTTACGTTACGTTTGGATCGGTGCGTTTGTGACGACCGTGGGCTGGTTAGTACTAGCACAAGGATTCTCGATTTATATTCGCTATTTTGCCCGCAATATTACCGGTTATCAAACCATTGGGACGTTCATTATTTTACTGATTTGGATGAATATTTCCGGCTTCATTCTGTTAGCTGGTGGTGTTATTAACGCCAGCGTTCAAGAGTGGCGGCAGGGTGAAATCGAGGAGCTTGATATCATGAAGAACATCGTGGATCAGGCACGTACCACTCACCATAAACGGCAAACAAAAAGAAGGTCGGCTTCAAAAGGGAAAAAGAAGCGACCTTCCAACAAGAAAAAATAATTACTTTGCTTGATCGACTAACTTTTGAGCGAAGGCGTCTAACGTTTCAATATCATCGTCTTCAGGTTCCAAGTTAATCTTGACGTTATCTGCACCTTGAGTTGCGCCAGCAGCTTTGAGCTTTTTTCCGAAAGCATCCACAGCAACGCAGAAGTCATCGCCGTAAAAGGTGTCACCGGAACCAGCGACACCATAGACTTTACCGGATAAGTCAACGTCATCCAGGTCGTCATAGAAGTCCATTCCTTCTTCAGGCAGTTCGCCTTCGTCATAGGTGTATGGGCAAACCACGCAGATATCCACATCTTCAAATGAATCAGCGTCCGTTTGAGAAATTTCCGACTCCGTGACGTCAACACCTAATTGTTCTAATTTTTCAGTAATAATATCGGCAATATCTTCGTTATTCCCGGTGATGGTTGCAAACACAACATGTGCAGTTGCCATTAAAGTCGCCCCTATTCTTAAGTATAAATTACCTTTAGTATAGCAAAATCGCGAGGGAGTGTGAAATGACTTGACAGAGGAATCGTCATCTAAGTTACAAATCACCAAAATTGAGGCCCAGAAGCGGGCTGGTCGTTATAATGTTTATGTGAATGGCCGTTATGCTTTTCCAGTCAGTGAAGATGTGCTGATCCGTTACCGGTTGTTGAAGGGGACTGAACTCACTGATGAACTGATTACTACCTTGCAATCAGCTGATGATCAATCTAAAGCCTATGAATTGGCGCTGAACTATTTATCTTATCAACAGCGGACAGAAAAAGAATTGAGCGACTATTTAGTCAAAAAAGAAGTGCCGGAGACTACGATTGCGCCTGTCATGGCACGGCTAGTGGCGGATAAGCTGCTTGATGACGATCACTATGCCCACAGCTATGTCCGCACCATGAAGCGAACCAGCGATAAGGGACCCAGCGTGATTCGGCGGCAACTCAAACAGCGCGGTGTGAAGGACGAATTGATTGATCGTGCCTTGGCTGAAGACTACCAATCTGAAGAACAGCTAGAACGCCTGGCCGAACTGGTTGAAAAGCTAAAACGGCAGTACCAAAAACTAACGCCAAAGATTCAACGGCAAAAAGTGCAGCAACGCTTAGTTGAGAAGGGGTTTTCCTTTGATTTAGTGGGGCAGGCACTGGCTGAAACCAGCTTTGAAATGGATAGTGAAACTGAACTAGACTTGTTAGCCGTGCAAGCAGAAAAACTTTGGCGCAGATACCATGCCAAGCCTGAACGGGAACGGCAGATGAAACTGAGACAGGCTTTATATCGGAAAGGTTTCGATGGCGATTTGATTTCCAAGTGGCTTGAACAAAAGGCTGAAGAAGAGTCGTAGAGCGTTTAGCCATTGTGTTGGGGAATCGGGTTTGCTATAATGATAAGCGAATTTAATTAATCATACCCGACACTTTGGAAAGTAGGGTTTAATATGGCGCGCGAAGCTAGAGGACCTAAGGAAGGCGACTTCATTACGATCAAAAGCTATAAGCACGACGGAAGTTTGCATCGAACTTGGCGCGATACGATGGTACTTAAAACAAGCGAAAATGCCCTGATTGGCTGTAATGACCATACGTTGGTCATTGAAGACGATGGGCGACGATGGGTCACTCGTGAACCAGCAATTGTTTTTTTTCATAAGCACTATTGGTTTAATGTTGTCGCAATGATTCGGGATAACGGGGTTTCTTACTATTGCAATCTTGCAACGCCCTATGTCTTAGATAAGGAAGCATTAAAGTATATAGATTATGATTTAGATGTGAAGGTTTTTCCTGATGGAGAAAAACGGTTGCTTGATATTGACGAGTACGAGATGTTTAGTCGTCGCTGGCAGTATCCGCCTGAAATTGACAAGATTTTGAAAGCGAATGTTTTGATTTTGGTCGACTGGATCAATAATCGTAAGGGTCCGTTCTCGAAAGAATACGTTGATCTATGGTACTCACGCTATCTCGAGCTTTCCCGTCACAAGTAATGGGGTTGCTTAAATTAAAAGCGAGGTTAGCTGAACAAGCTGACCTCGCTTTTTGAATGGGTGTTAAGAAAGGGGGCGTTCGAATGTTTAATCAAATACAGCGGTCTAAGTTACTCTTTTGGTCACTGGAAATTCTCATTGTGGCAACTTTAATTTGGGTCTGTACCAAATTGGGCTTTCTGTTTGCTCCTATTGGGACTTTTTTTAGAACCATATTTATGCCGATTCTGCTTGCCGGAATCCTTTATTATATGCTGAATCCAATTGTTAAGCTGCTGCAAAAAGTCAAAATTGGCCGTTTTCGACTCAATCGGACATGGTCGGTGGCAATCCTGTTTTTGGCATTATTCGGCATCTTGGCGGGTGGTTTATTCTGGTTAGTACCAAAGCTAATTCAACAAGTTGCCACCTTGGTTAACAATGTGCCTCACATCGTGCAGCTGATTCAGGACATGCTGAACAGTATGAATCAACGCTTAAGTCAGTATGACTGGCTAAAAAACGTGAACTTTAAATCCTATGCGGCTCAGCTGGAAGACGGTCTTTCTAATTATGCGAAGACCTTTATGACGGGGTTAACGACCAGTGTTGGTACGGTGATCGGGATGGCAACCAGTGTGACGATTTTAGCGGTGACAGTGCCCGTTATGCTGTTTTACATGTTAAAGGATGGTCAAAAGTTGATGCCCGCTTTGAGACGGTTGTTGCCAAGTAAGCACGCTGATCAGACAATGGGAATCCTGACACAAATGAGCCAGACGTTGTCGCGTTATATCGGTGGACAAGTAATCGAGTGTTTGTTTGTCATGACGTTTACCTCCATCGGTTTCACATTGGTAGGGTTGAAATACGGTTTACTACTGGGAATTTTTGCCGGAATGTGCAACATTATTCCATACGTGGGGCCGTACATCGGTGTGTTACCAGCTGTCATCGTTGCCGTTGGTTCCGGGTTGGTTGAAGTGATCTCAGTCTTGGTCGTTACCGTTATCGTTCAGCAGGTTGATGGGAACCTCGTTTATCCTAACGTGATTGGTCGGACGCTTAAAATTCATCCGCTGACGATTATTGTTATTTTGATGGTTGCTGGCAATATTGCTGGGCTGATGGGCATGATTTTAGGTGTGCCATTATACGCCGTGGTCAAAGTGATCGTTGAAAACATTTACCATATTTGGCAGCTGCAAAGTGAACGACGAGATGAAAGTCAGGGGCAACCACCATCAAGAACTTAAACGTTTAGTTAAATCAAGCGATAATTCATTGATGGCCTGTTGGGTTGTGTTAAAATTTATGATATTATAGTCGAGTTAGGATACAGTGGTTTAAATTCATAGTTAAGCAGGAGATTTAAATGAAAAAAGTAATTACGTATGGCACCTTTGATTTATTGCATAAGGGACATGTACGACTCTTAAAGCGAGCAGCAGCTCTTGGTGATCATTTGACAGTGTGCTTATCATCAGATGAGTTTAATGCGGTTAAAGGTAAAAAAGCATATACATCATATGAAGACCGTAAATATATTCTAGAAGCTATCCGGTATGTGGATGAAGTTATTCCCGAAAAGAACTGGGATCAAAAGATCAAAGATGTTCAAGAAAACGACATCGACATCTTTGTCATGGGCGATGACTGGAAGGGCAAGTTTGATTTCTTGAAGGACTATTGTCAAGTGATCTACTTACCTCGGACAGAAGGCATTTCAACCACTAAAATCAAGGAAGATTTGGGCCTTAAAGCCGGAGTTGACTGGAAAGAATAATCAGTTGAATGTAACGACAAATATCCCCAGTTGCGACTAGGGATATTTTATTGCAATTTAAAGTGAGGTTAATGCCGTAATGAAACAAGCAATATTTTTGGTGACGTCTTTAGCCGGCTTAAAGAAGCTGACTTTTAAACAGAAAGTAAAGTCGCTGATGAACGATCAGATTCAGGTCACCATTCTTTTAGCGATGATTCAGTTTGACGATTACGAAATCGCTCGTCGTTTGATTCAGTCCATTTTTAAAGCGAAGCGGCTAGCTCAACTTAAAGTCGTTTCGTTGGCAGATTTGGTTGCGGATGAATCGGGTGTGGATGTTGCTGCATCAGAGCAGTTTACAGCCGATTTTGAAGATTTGCCGCTTCATCGTTTTGAAGCCACTAACGCGCTGGAGAGACCAACCATACGCTACGTCAAAGATGGTGAAATTGTTGCTGAAGTGAAAGAAGACGGTAATCAGCAACCGCTACTTAAGATGCGCTATGCTGACCATCAACCCGTTTCGGCAGCCGTATATGAAGCAGGTAACCAGTTTGGTATTTTAACTTACCGTGATGGCAAGTTAGCACAGGCATTATTACTGAACCAGCAGGGGCAGGTTGTTTACCGCTTCATCCGGCATGCACAAGCGGTTAACTTTGCTTATACCATGGGACGGACCTCAAAATTAAAGTTTACCGAATTAATTTCTGAGGAGGATGATGAGCAACGTGTCATCTATCGTGATTCAGAAGAACAAATGACCTATGAAGTGGTGGGGTATCAAAACTACGACCGGTTTGATAGCGTTTATTCGTTCTACGCCAGTTTGTTGGAGAAAATCATTCCCGCTGATTCTGGTTTATTTATTGACCTCAATGATAATCCTGAATTGACCCCATATTTACCGCAACAGTTGATTTTTAATTACTAAGGAGGGTCGTTAGTCGTGCGTGCAATATTATCAGGTTTACACCAAAAAAAGAAAAATCAAGAATTAGAATTTGAATTAATCGACGTTCCCGGCTCTCTGGATAATTTGAGGGTCATGCTTTTGGAAACGAATAGTTTAGCTTCAGTCACTGTTCCAGTGCCACGAGTAGTGGATAATAACTTAATTCGGATTCAAATCGATCCTGACCAGCTGCAGTTTGACGCTTTTGGTCAAAGTGAGTTTGTTTGGCAATTATTTTTAGCTTTTAATACAGCAGATGAACAGGTGATTTTACAGATTGAATCCGAATATCTGAGTGACCGTCACCAGCTATCGCTAACGAGCTATTATCAAGTTAATTCGGATGCTGAGGGTATGGCAACTTTTAATATTCATACTCAGCAACCCAAGGATGAATTCACGATCAACTCTGTCAACCTCACAGAGGATGCTCTGAATATCACCGGCTATAATCGAATTAATGGGCAGCCAATCAAGGACCAAAAGATTATTTTAAAAACCCGGGAGTCGGGTGCCCGATTGGCTTACCCAACTGTGGCAGGTTCGTTAAAGACCCTGTTTACCGCTAGTGTGCCACTCACGGACTTACCATCTAACTCCATTGAAGATCTTTTCGTTCAATATACCGTTGGAACTCAACAAATTGAACAGCGGGTGATTCTGGCACGTTCACTTGAAGGACAGATGACCCAGTCTGTTTTACCAGGTGGCCGGATGGTTTTAATTGAGAAAAATATCAACAATGGAATTGTCATCAAAGAATTTCCAGCACCAACCTTTGGTGAAAAGGTGGCAGCACTCCCACAAAAATTACAGGGGGTGGCTAATCTTGGGCGAACGATTCAAGATAAGGTCAACCTGCAACGCATGCGTTGGCTATTCAAGTCTGGGCATCGACCTTATGAGCAACCGACCATTATCTTTGAAAGTTTTGGTGGTCGACAAGTCAGTGATAGTCCTTATGCGATTTACCGATTATTTACGGAACTTTATCCTGGCTTTACTTTCGTTTGGTCAATCGACCGTTCGTTGAAGAAGTTCTGTAAGCAAAACCAAATTCCGTACGTGATTCGACGTACTTCTAAATGGGTACGGACGCTGGAAAAGAGTTCCTATTGGATCAGTAACGCACGGTTCCCAGCTTGGGTCAAGAAGCCAGCATATGTGACTTATATCCAGACTTGGCATGGGACGCCGTTAAAGAAGTTGGGCTTGGACATCGAAAATGTCTCCATGCCTGGGACAACGACCAGCAAGTACCATGATAATTTCGTGAAGGAAGCTAATCGCTGGGATGCTTTGGTTTCTCCCAATGATTATTCAACCCAGATTTTCCGTTCAGCGTTCGGCTTCAATAATCAGATTTTAAAGGTTGGGTATCCACGAAATGACGAACTGATCAATACCGAACCAGATGAGATCACGACATTAAAACAACAAATGGGTATCCCCTTAGATAAAAAGGTGGTCTTGTATGCACCGACGTATCGGGATAATCAGTTCGCTGAGAAGGGGAAGTATACCTTTGAGCTGCCATTTAGTTTAGATGATTTCAAGAAGCAGTTCGGTGAAGATACCGTTTTGATTTTACGGATGCATTATCTGATTGCTAACGCCATGGATATTAGCGATTACACGGATTTCGTTTACGATTTCTCGAGCCATCCTAATATTTCTGACTTATACTTAGTGTCAGATATGCTGATCACTGACTACTCATCCGTTTTCTTTGATTATGCTTACTT
Organism: Secundilactobacillus sp. MJ173; assembly: GCF_059704265.1. Classification (NCBI taxonomy): domain Bacteria; kingdom Bacillati; phylum Bacillota; class Bacilli; order Lactobacillales; family Lactobacillaceae; genus Secundilactobacillus; species Secundilactobacillus sp. MJ173. Next base: position 56,315 of record NZ_BAAKGN010000064.1, on the reverse strand, counting down.
GAAGCGGCCAATCCTCTTTTATCCGTACGATTACCACTTGTATAAAGATGAATTACGCGGTTTCTACCTGGATTACGAAAAAGACCTGCCAGGACAAATCGCGAATAATGAAAAAGAGTTGCTTTCTGGCATTGCTGATGGCCTCAAGCATCCCGATATGAGTGAAGATCCGAAGTTTATGAAATTCTATAACCGTTTCTGTTCCATTGATGACGGCCTAAGTTCACTGAAAGTGGTTAACTACGTGGTACATCAGATTGAAAAGAACGGTTAATGTCAATTCTGGAAAGGAATAGTGCTATGACATTATCACAAGAAGTGGCAAATAGGCTCACATTTGCCATTATCTCTCACCCTGATGCGGGTAAGACGACCATTACCGAACAACTTTTACTGTTCGGTGGTGTGGTGCGCCAAGCTGGGACGGTTAAGGCCAAAAAGAGTGGTAACTTTGCTAAATCAGACTGGATGGAAATCGAACAAAAACGTGGGATTTCCGTTACCAGTTCAGTGATGCAATTTGACTATCAAGGCAAACGAATCAACATTTTGGACACCCCTGGTCACGAAGATTTTTCTGAAGATACTTACCGGACCTTAATGGCGGTGGACTCTGCCGTGATGGTGATTGACTCGGCCAAAGGGATCGAACCACAAACTAAAAAGCTCTTTAAGATTTGTAAAATGCGTGGCATCCCCATTTTTACGTTCATGAACAAATTGGACCGTGATAGCCGCGACCCAATGGATCTGATTGCCGAACTTGAAGAAGTACTTGGTATTGAAGGTTATCCCATGAACTGGCCAATTGGTATGGGGAAGGAACTGAAGGGACTTTACGACCGTTACCATAACCGGGTCGCCTTATTCCGTCCTGAAAGTGACGGTACGACATATTTACCACTAGATGAAAATGGTGATATTGCCGATTCAGAACCATTAAAGAGTAACTCGTGGTATGAAGATGCCCGCGAAAACATGGAATTAATTGAGGATGCTGGTAATCAGTTTGATGAAGCTAAAATTGCCAGTGGTGATCAAACACCCGTCTTCTTTGGTTCAGCGCTTGCTAATTTCGGGGTAAAAACTTTCTTGGAAACCTACCTGAAGTTTGCGCCTCAACCAGCAGCTCACCGGACTGAAGAGGGCGATGATGTAGAACCAACGGACAAGGAATTCTCTGGCTTTGTCTTCAAAATTCAAGCTAACATGGACCCTAAGCACCGTGACCGAATCGCCTTTGTCCGAATCTGTTCTGGTTTGTTCCAACGTGGGATGGACGTGACGTTAGGACGTACCAGTAAGACCATGCGACTTTCAAACGTAACACAGTTCATGGCGGATACCCGTGAAAACGTGGAAACGGCGGTTGCTGGGGATATTATTGGTCTTTACGATACTGGGAATTATCAAATCGGTGATACCGTTTATACAGGTAAGAAGAAACTGCAGTTCGAGAAGTTACCGCAGTTTACACCCGAATTATTTGTGCGAGTAACGGCTAAAAACGTCATGAAGCAAAAGTCATTTCATAAGGGAATTCAGCAGTTAGTGCAAGAAGGCGCCATTCAGTTATACACTTCTTACACCACTGGCGACTATATTCTTGGTGCGGTTGGTCAACTTCAGTTTGAAGTCTTCCAGTTCCGGATGAAAAACGAATATAATTCCGATGTTGTGATGGAAGCGATGGGTCATAAAATCGCTCGTTGGATCGACCCAGATCAGTTAGATGAACGAATGTCTTCTAGTCGAAATCTGCTGGTGAAAGACTTAGCGGGAGATCCGCTGTTCTTGTTTGAAAACCAATTTGCAGAGCGCTGGTTTACCGATAAGTATCCAGACGTTAAGTTAACATCGAAACTGTAATCAGACATATAAAAATCCTGATGTTCAGCCATTTCGCTGAGTATCAGGATTTTTTGATTCACTCGATGTTTAAGCCTTTACCGTGGTTAATTTTGCTTGAGCAGCTTGACCAAGGATGTTCAAATAATTGAATGGTCGGTCAAAGTTGGGCTGGAAAAGCATATCAACCATTGCCAGATCATCGATGGTGTTATGATTTTGGATGCAAACGGAGAGTAAGTTTGCTGATTGCGAAATATCGTATTTACTCATAAGTGCGCCACCGAGAATTTCACGGGTATCCGGATTAAAGACTAGGGACATGGTAACGGGGAGCGTAGTTGGCATGAATTCTGGCCGGTAGTTATCGGTAATGATGACTTGTTCAGCACTTATTCCCTGTTCTTTGGCAGCCTCGTAGGTCAAACCAGTTGAGCAAAGTGAGATGCCGTAGAGCGCTAAACCAGATGATGATTGAGTGCCCATATACTTCACAGTTGGTTTGGCAATGTTCTTACCAACTAAGATGCCTTGTCGCACAGCGTTGGTTGCCAGTGGAATATAGGCGTTTTTACCCGTTGGATTGTAGTGGACCGCTGCGCTGTCGCCTGCAGCAAAAATATCCGGGTCACTGGTTTGCATGTAGTCGTTAGTAATGATGGCGCCATTCTTAGCCATCTCAACTTTGCCAGCTAATAAATCCGTGTTAGGTCTGAAACCAATGCACAATACTGCTAAATCAACCTCAATGGCTGCTTTATCGGTCGTGATTGTCACACCATCGTCAGTGGTATCGAAGCGTTCAACTTTTTGATTGAGTGCCAGTTGAACGTTGTGTGCACGGTATTCATCTTCGATTTTATCCGTAAATGCGTTGTCAAAATACTTTGGCATTACGCGGTCCTGAGCATCGATCAACGTCACATCATGACCTTTGAGTGAATATGCTTCGGCTAGTTCGGCACCAATGTAGCCAGCGCCAATAACGGCGATCCGTTTAGCATTTTCTGCTCTTTGGAAAAGTGTCTGAGCATGAGCCCAGTTTTTGCACAGCAGTACTTTATCACTATCAATACCAGAAATTGGTGGAATGATAGGCCAAGAACCTGATGTCATCACTAATTTATCATACGAGCTGGTGGTGACTTCGTGGGTTTCCAGATCCTCCACGGTGATGGTATGTGCTTGATTATCAATGGCCGTCACATTGTGTCTCATCAAAACTGTTGCCCCGAGTTTTGATAATTCATCTGGATTTGAATAGAAGAGTCCTTGTGGATCCTTCACTTGTCCGCCTAGGTAAAGCGCAATTCCGCAAGACAGAAACGAAATCACATCGTTTTTTTCGTAGACTGTTACCTCAGCATCAGGATTTTCTGCTAAAATCTGTTTTGTTGCAAAAGTACCTGCGTGGGTACAGCCAATCACTGCAATTTTCATGAAAATGTCCTCCTATGTGAAAAACAGTTAGTTAAGTTTGATTGTTCACAATTGTATTTTACACGATGGAAAATGATTGTCAATGGTTTCACAAGAAAAAAGAAATCGCTTACAATATTTTCGAATGTTAAAATTGCGATATACTAATAACAGACAAAATTTAAAGGGGAAATTCCATGACACATCTTTCAGCTTGTACTTCAGTTTTAGTCGGTAAAAACGCGTCAATTGACGGTTCCGTCATGATTGCGAGAAATGACGATACGTTTTTGCCATTAACACCGCAACGTTTTTACATGCATCAGCCTGCGGAAAATGAAGGCAAGATTTTACAATCTACCCAAAACGGGTTTGAAGCACCACTTCCAAAAAATGCGGTTCGCTATCAAGCAACACCAAACGTAGAGGTCGATAAAGTCGGTCTTTATGAAGAAAGCGGTATTAATGCCCATAACGTTGCCATGAGTGCTACGGAAAGTGTCTACGGTAATCCGAACGCGCTGGCTTTCGATCCCTTAGTTGTTGATGGCATGGCTGAAGATACCATGCAGACGATGGTTCTGCCAGTGATCACTAGCGCCCGCAACGGGGTTAGTGTACTGGGCGATTTAATTAAACAGTACGGTTCGCCAGAAGGTAATGGCGTTTTGTTTGCTGATAAAGATGAAGCTTGGTATATGGAAATCGTAACGGGCCATCACTGGGTTGCACAACGGGTTCCCGATGATGCGTTTGTGATTACTGCTAATCAAGTTGCCATTCAATCAGTTGATTTCGATGATCCCGATAATTTTATGTATTCCGATGGCATCCAAGACTTTGTGGCTGAACATCATTTAAATCCGGACCAATCCGGCTGGAATTTCCGCCATATTTTTGGAACTAGTACGGAAAAGGATCGTCACTACAATACGCCACGAGTTTGGTATGGTCAGCGTTATTTGATGCCAGACGTTGAACAGTCACCAACCTCGTCAGAACTGCCCTTTATTTGTCATGCCAATCGTAAAATTAGCGTGGCGGATATTAGCTTTATTCTGGGTTCTCATTACAACGAAACGGATTATGATCCGTTAGGTAATGGTCCTGAAAAGTTGAAGACTAAGTTTCGGCCAATTGCCATGAACCGAACGCAAAATTCCCACGTATTGCAGTTAAGAAATAACGTACCTGAAGCACAATCAGCAATCATGTGGCTTTGCTTGGGCGTGCCGGCCTTTAGTCCTTACGTGCCGTTCTTTGCCAACGCCAACGATACGGATCCATCTTACGTAAATACACCAGTTCATGCTGATCAAGAGAGTGCCTACTGGATGTACCGTAAATTGTCCGTGTTGGTAGAATCGCGGTACTCAGAGTTTGTCCAAGACGACCGTGACTATCTGACGGCTAGCCAAGAGTTGTTTACACAGCACGTTGGCAAAACTGATGAAGTTGCCAGCAAGCTGTCCGGTGAAGAATTAACCACGTACCTGACTCAGCAGAACTACCTGATCGTATCTGAGATGAAGGCCAGAACGACTAAGTTAATGAACGATTTGTTTGAACATGGCTTGGAACTGTCTAAGTTAACGTTTAACATGGATGTTAATTTGTAGATTTATACTTATCTCAGAGAGTGTGACACAACTCGGTAGATTCCAGAGTTTAACGCAAACGAAGCGTATTTCGGCGAACTATGCCGGAATGCGCTTCGTTTGCGTTAAATGGCCGGAATCTGAGTTGTGGAGCATATTTAGGCTAGATTAAAGTATTGAAAAAAGTAAATTTTAAGTTGTCTTTCAGTCAAGAAACCAACTGAAATTTTTACCAATATATACTTATGGCACAACCTCTTTTAAATTCACGAAGAATTCTAATACTAATCATAATTAATTCATGGTATCTCAACTGTGCATTCTGTACACTAAAAGTAGATATAGACTGGCTAGCGCCCACAGAAAGGACTGCTGACTATGACAATGACGAATGCTGAGAGGAACCGGCAACAACTGGAAACGGTTCTTAAAACTAATTTGACCAGTGGGCTGACTGAAGTCCAGGTGACACAGCGGCAAGATGATGGCCGCAACGTGTTACAGGAAGAAAAGCCGCCAACACTTTTTCAAAAAGTCTGGCGTCATTTGTCTGATGTGGCTTCACTGGTGCTATTATTTGCGGTAGCGTTATCGACGTATCTTGCGATTGCAGCAGACGGTGGCTGGACGAAAACCATTGTAATCGGGAGTATCCTGGTGATCAACGTGTTGATCGGTATGTATCAAGAACATAGTGCCGAAAAATCCTTAGCTGCTTTAAAAAAGATGAACGTCCATGAAGTAACGGTAATGCGTGATGGTCAACAACAAGTTATCGATGCGGCTGACCTAGTGGTTGGTGACGTCGCTTTACTGTCAGGAGGTAATCAGATTCCAGCGGATGGCCGCTTGGTTGAAGCGACCGATCTACGAATCGATGAAGCTGTCTTAACAGGTGAAAGCGAGCCGGTGAAGAAAACGGCTGAGCCAGTGGCAGAAGCAGCTGAAATCGGTGACCGCGTTAACGAAGCTTTTTCTGGAACGGGTGTGACGCAGGGAACCGGAGTGATGGTGGTTACCGCCATTGGAATGGACACGGCAATCGGGAGTATTGCAGGCATGCTGAACCGAACAAAGGCACGCACAACGCCATTGCAAAAACGGCTGAATCAGCTTTCTAGTCGACTGACGGCAGTGGCAGTCGTAGGTGGCATTATTATCACCATTTTAGGGCTCTTTTTCCAGGGAGATACACTAACGGATGCCTTAATGATCGGGGTCTCTTTGGCTGTGGCAGCGGTGCCTGAAACCTTGCCGATTATCGTGACTATCAGTTTATCTCACGGAGTTGGAGCGATGGCTAAGCAGCACGCCATCATGCGTCGGGTAGATGCAGTTGAAACGATTGGTGGCGTGAACGTGATTGCCTCCGATAAGACGGGGACGCTGACGCAAAATCAGATGACCGTTACACAGGCATGGTCGGTATTTGATTCAGAGCCCACAGCGGTGGGGAGTGGGCCGCTTCAGGAGCAAACCAAAACTCTGATGCAATTAATGGGGTTAGCAACCAATGCTACCCGCGAAAAGGTGAATGACGAATGGGTAGAAATTGGCGATTCCACTGAACTCGCCATCGTTCGTTGGTTGGCCTCTGAGGGGCTCACGCGAGCCAACTTTGAGCGTGATGCGCTCCGAGTGGCTGAAGACCCCTTTAATTCGACGAAGAAAACCATGGCTACACTTCATCAGTTGCCAGATGGTAGGGGATTACTCATCGTGAAGGGAGCAATCGACCGTTTGCCCCTTAAACAAACGGCTAGTGAGCAAGCCAAAATGAATCAGATACATGATCGCTTTGCTCACAATGCGTTGCGGGTACTGGCAGTGGGTTATAAATACTTCGACACGATGCCGGATACACCAATCGAAGACTTGCAGCAAGATTTAATTTTCGCTGGGCTGATTGGCATGATCGATCCGCCAAGGGAAACGGCTATTGCGGCAGTTGCACAGGCTGCTGAGGCGGGAATCCGGACGGTCATGATTACTGGTGATCACCTTGAAACTGCGAAGGCCATTGCCAAGCAAATTGGTATTTTACGTGCTGGTGACCAGGTGATAACGGGGGCGGCATTACGACAACTGACAGATCAGCAACTCACTGATCAGATTGATGCCATCAGTGTCTATGCGCGGGTCTCCCCTGAAGATAAGATTCGAATCGTTAAGGCGTGGCAGCAACAGGGTGCAACAGTAGCCATGACGGGTGATGGCGTCAATGATGCACCTGCATTGAAGGCTGCAGATGTGGGGGTTGCCATGGGCATTACCGGGACAGAAGTTTCCAAAAATGCCAGTGATATGATTCTGACGGATGATAACTTTGAAACGATCGTTGCCGCGGTTTCCACGGGTCGAGCCGTTTATCAAAATATCCTAAAAGCAGTGGAATTCTTGATTGGTGTTAACTTCGCTCAAATTTTCCTCATGATTTTTGCGGTTGGGATTGGCTGGGGTGCACCGTTGATTGCAGAACAGTTATTGCTGATCAACGTGTTGGCGGATGGCATTCCAGGATTCTACCTCAGCCGTGAACCAGCCGAAGCACGGAACATGAAACGGCCGCCAATCAGCCGAAAAACCAGTATTTTTGCGGATGGTTTAGGTCAACGAGTAGCGGTTCGGACGGCAACGTTTATTGTTTTGACTCTGGGTGTCTATAGCCTTGGTCGTTTCGGACTTGCTAATAATGACCCGGCAGTTGGGATGACCATGCTGTTCTTCACTCTAGCATTGGGATCCATGATTGATATTTATCCGATCAAGCAACGTTCATTCTTGTCATGGCAAGGGGTTCGCCGTAATCCAGCGTTGAACGTCGGCGTGTTGCTGGCAGCCAGCTTTGTTGTGAGTACAGCGGTCTTTCCGTGGTTACGAGACGCGTTCCAGTTAACCACATTGCCAGCAATCAACTGGTTAGTGATTCTCATCGCCATCTTTATCCCGAGCTGTGTGCTTGAGATCAATAAACGGCTGCAACTGTTAAAATTCAAATCACCGATGGTCTTAGATGAAGAGTAATTAAATACACCACGGTGTCAGTGAAGCGTTGGCTGGCATCGTGGTGTATTTTATATCATTATAATAATTTAACGTACTGAGCCCGAATGACCGTAGCATCGGCCATCTGGTACCATTTAAGCTGATAAGTATCAGTGTATTCACCAGTAATTTGAACTTTTGTACCATCCGCAATTAGCTTCACTGCCTGACCATTTGGCCGGTCGTAAGTGTGCAGCGAATGACCGGCAACAAAATCGATGACAGCAGCTTGTTTAATCGGTGTAAAGTTTATGGGGGTACGTTGGACAATTTGTTGATTTTCTGGCCGTTCAGTCTGGGTGACGTTTTTTCCATTGATCCATTGCGGACCACCCAAATTGAACCAGGTTTCACCGTTTTGAGTGTTGATCCGAATAAACGCGCGCCAAACTGAATTCTTCGGGAATTCGTAGCCATACATGTCGCCATCTGGCTGATTTAAGATTCGAGTATCAGCTAGTAATTTAACGAAAATACTGATTCGTTGAACAGCTGTCCAAGTGTTACGGCGTAGCATGACGATGATGGTCTGTGCTTGTTCAGTAAAATGTCCCGTGAGCGAGCGACTGGCCTTGATCAAGTGAAAGCCTTCAACGACTGCTGTACTAAAGGCGAAAGGTTGATTAACAGCACCAGTTTGGATAACCGGTGGCGCAATCATTTCTCGGGTATCGTAGTCAACGGAATACATGATCACCGGGTGACCCAGTTTTTTAGTGTACTGCAGTGTCATGATGCGATATGGGCTGTTAAATACAGTGGTAAAGCCGATGATATGAAATAGCAGATAATTTTCGATATGACGAGGGCTAAAGTGGATTTTTTCACCCAATTGGCCATTGAGCCACTGGGGTTTTGCTAGTGATTGATTTTGATCATCCAGATACAAAATTAGCATTACTGCGGATGCTGGTTGGAATTTAACCGTTTTTTCGGAAGTTACCTCTGCAGCGGAATCTAATTCAGAAGTGCTCGTCTCAGGGCTGGCTTGAATAGTTAGCTGATGAGCTGACTTAACACCAATACGTCTGTTTCTTAGGGCGGGTTTCTCTGGTGAAACTGTTTTTCTCCGGCGAGAGGGGGTTCGTGGTCGATTTTTAGTCATTAATTTTCGTAGTCGATCAAAAAAAGCCATGCAGATCCTCCTCTCAATGTAACGTTACCTCTAGTATACCCCAACTGTTAGGTTGCGGAAACGGTTTCGCGGAGATATTGGTTGTTGAGAATACAAAAAAGCTCGGCTACCAGATAAGTGATAGTCGAGCTCTCATTAGACATTACTTCTTAGTCTTGTTTTCACTAGTTGCAGGTGCAGCTGGTGATTCCTCAGCAAGCGTAATGTCACCATTTTCAATCTTCGCCACTAAATTCTTAACGTCACTGTGTTCCAAGTAGAAGTCGGCAATCCGGTCTTCTATTTGTTCTTGAATCACACGACGCAGTGGTCGAGCACCCATGGCTGGATCATAACCTAATTCCACAAGTTTTGATTCAACGGGTTCAGTCACGTGAACGTGCAGGCCTTGGTTAGCAAGCATACCGTTAACATCAGTAATCATGAGGTCAACGATCTTCATCAAGTTCTCCTTAGTGAGGGAGTTAAATTCAATGATGTCGTCAAACCGGTTCAAGAATTCAGGCTTGAAGTAGTTGGTTAATTGATCAAGAACGGAGTGGGTCTTGCCAGAAACTTCAGCACCAAACCCAACGCTTGCTTCAGCATCGCCAGAACCGGCGTTAGAGGTCATGATGATGATCGTATCCTTGAAGGAAACCGTCCGGCCTTGTGAATCAGTCAAACGGCCATCATCCAAGATCTGCAAGAACATATGCATGACATCTGGGTGGGCTTTTTCAACTTCGTCCAGTAGGATCAAGCTGTAAGGGTGGCGACGAACCTGTTCAGTCAACTGACCAGCTTCTTCGTAACCAACGTAGCCAGGAGGCGAACCAATCAGCTTAGCCACTGAATGCGGCTCCATGTACTCAGACATGTCAAACCGGATCATAGCCTCCGTTGAACCGAAAAGTTCACGGGCTAGTTGCTTAGCCAACTCAGTTTTACCAACACCAGTAGGTCCAACGAATAGGAATGAGCCAATTGGGCGACCAGTTCCATTGAGACCGATTCGGTTACGACGAATGGCTCGGGATACTTTGTCTACGGCATCGTCTTGGCCAATCACGTGGCTCTTTAATGAACTGCCCAAGTCACGTAACTGCTGCTGTTCCTTGTTTTGAAGTTCACCGACTGGAATGCCCGTCTTTTCTTCAACAATTCGCTGCATATCTTCCTCGGTAACTTGTGGTTCGTCATCGGAAGAAGTGGTACCGGTTTGTGATTTTTTAGCTTCTTCAAGTTTGTTAACTTGATCGCGGTAATAAGCGGCTTTTTCGTAGTCTTCCTGTTTTAAAGCGGCCTGTTTTTGATCTTCAGCCGACTTGATTTTATCATCGATGGTCTTTGGATCAACCACGTTAATGGTCAAATTCTTCTTAGAACCTGATTCATCAAGTAAGTCGATGGCCTTGTCAGGTAAGAAACGGTCTTGAATGTAACGATCAGATAATTTAACCGCTGCTTCAAGCGCGCTGTCCGTATAGTGGACGTGGTGATAGTCTTCGTATTTCTTCTGGATACCCTTTAAAATCTTAACGGCTTCTTCAGGAGAAGGTTCGTTTACAGTAACAGGCTGCAAACGACGAGCCAGTGCTTGGTCCTTTTCAATATCACGGTATTCATTTAAAGTTGTCGCACCGACTAACTGGAATTCGCCACGGGCAAGGGCTGGTTTTAAGACGTTACCAGCATCCATACCGCCTTCAGCATTACCAGCACCCACGATTTCGTGGATTTCATCGATAAAGAGGATGACGTTAGGGTTATCGGTAACTTCCTTCATTAACTGCTGCATCCGTTGTTCAAATTGACCACGGATACCAGTTCCTTGAACCAGGGAAACCACGTCAAAACGGATAATCTTCTTATTTTGTAGTTTTTGTGGTACGTCACCGGAGACGATCTTTTGAGCTAAGCCTTCAACCACCGCCGTTTTACCAACACCGGCTTCACCGATTAAAACGGGGTTGTTTTTGGTTCGTCGATTTAAAATTTCGATGACGCGAGAAATTTCACGATCACGGCCAATCACGGGATCAATCTTGCCTTCACTGGCTAATTGGGTGAGGTCTAACCCGTATTGTCCTAGTAGGCCACCGTTGCCATTACCATTTTGGCCACCGCCGTTACGGGGACCGCTTGGTTGTGTAGGTGGTACTTGTTGCTGATAGCCTTGAGGATTGCCATTAGGGTTACCGCCTTGCATGGCGCGGAAAATATCATCTAGGTTACCAAAACCAAATGGATCTTGTGCCATTTGTGCGCCTCCATTTCCAGGATTAGAGTTATTCTGCTGATTTTTTAGAAGTTGATAGCAATTTTGACAAAGATCAACTTGCTGTCGCTGACCATTCACATTCAGGTACAAATGAATCGTCGCTTCACGTTGATGACAATTCTGACACAGCATATCTTGACTCCTCTCTTATTAAAGTAGTCAAATCAGTCACTGATCAAAAGTTTGACCAATCTTGACCTTTAAACATATTATACAATATTCAAGTGTTTTCGCAAGTCATTTGCTCGCACCTCTGAGATAAAATTAGCACCATCACTACTCGAGTGCTAACTCAAGTTATGTTTTACTTCATTTTGGCTGATGTTGCAAGCAGTTTGACTGAATAATCGGCAATTTCGGGTAAATGATTTTTTTCAGCAGCTTACGCCTTCTATTAAGAACTGACTTCAGCCTAGATGTTATGGTACAATATGTTGACTAAATTTTTTCGTGCTGTGGAGGTGACAGCCTTGGCTGAAGACTATGCCAATTTGATGGCGCAGCTAAAATCGGGCGAACTAGATGAATTTACAGTTGAGCCAGCAGAGTTCATGGCGTTCCAAACGGCCTACATGCAATTTGAGTCCCGTAAGCGGATCGTGGGTAACGCTGAGAAAAACGGTAAGATCATTTATCATTATGACCATGACCAAACACAGTAAATAGACAATGTAAGCGGTTGATTATTTTTCTCAACGGCTTGTATTTTCTTGGATAAATTGATACTCTTAGTGTAAAGGTGTTTTTCTATTTATTTCATAAAAGCTGTACCTATGAAACTAATGAAAAGTAGCCCAATTTGTTTTTAGCAGATAAAGGAGATCGATATATTATGGAAAAGCGCAACTTTCGGATTACCGCAGAAGCTGGTATTCATGCCCGTCCTGCAACCCTGTTAGTACAAGCAGCTAGCAAGTTCAATTCAGACATTAACTTAGAGTATGATGGGAAGTCTATCAACTTGAAGTCCATCATGGGTGTCATGTCATTAGGTGTTGGCCAAAACACTGACGTTACTATCTCTGCTGATGGTGACGATGAGACTGAAGCTATGGAAGAAGTCGCTAAGACGATGAAGGCTGAAGGTCTTACTGACTAAAGCTCCTGCAATTATACTTACTGATCAGTAATGGCTTGCCGCAATTTGGTAAGCTAATGACATCAACTACGGTTCACTCAGAATATTTTATTTCTGGTGAACCGTTTTTATGTTTTAAATTAAGAAACGGCAAAGGGGCTTGCACCTCAGTGGGGGATAAGTTATCGTTATTGATTGAAGAAACTCGTTCATTTAAGTCTCACGGCCATTGTCCAGGTGCGGTTTTCTATTCTTGCAATCAACATACCTAACCAATATAATTATCAACAACGAGAAAACGGAATTAATGATAGGGGGGATTTTGTCGTGAACATAGGGTTATTTACTGACACATACTTCCCTCAAGTGAGTGGTGTGGCAACTTCAATCAAAACACTGCGGCATGAGTTGGAAAAACAAGGGCATCAGGTGTACATTTTTACGACAACTGATCCACACGTGGAGAAAGATGTTTATGAACGCAACATCTTTCGTTTTCCCAGTGTGCCATTCGTTTCATTTACCGATCGGCGAATTGCCTTTCGGGGCCTTTTGCATGCCTATCAGCTAGCTAAGGAATTGAATTTGGATATTGTCCACACGCAAACAGAGTTTTCCATGGGGATGATCGGCAAATTTGTCGCTCGAGCTATGAAAATTCCGTGCATTCATACGTACCACACCATGTATGAAGACTATTTGCACTATGTTGCTAATGGTAAAATTTTGAAGCCAGTGCACGTTAAGCAGATGACGTTAGCTTTCTGTAGCCATTTAGATGGGGTTGTTGCCCCAAGTGAACGGGTCATCGATAAACTTAGCGAGTACGGTGTTAAAGCACCGATTCGGGTGATTCCAACTGGGATTGATCTGGAACAGTACGAGCCGGATGAAAACGAACTTGATGTCCGAGAAAAGTACCACGTTCCTGCTGATGCACCAATGATGTTATCGTTGAGCCGAGTGGCTTATGAGAAAAATATTAAAGAGCTCATCGATGGGTTCGCAGCCATTTTAAAAACCATTCCCAACGCCTACTTAATGATTGTTGGTGATGGTCCCGCTAAAGAAGATCTCGAGAAGCAAAGTCATGATCTGGGGTTAGATGATCAGGTGATTTTTACCGGCGAGATTAATAATAATGAAGTTTCGGCCTTTTACCACGCTACTAATTTGTTTGTTTCGGCTTCTGAATCAGAATCTCAAGGGCTGACGTACATTGAAGCTCTAGCCTCAGATAAAAAGATTCTGGTCAAAAGCAGTCCCTATACGGATGACCTGCTAAAGGATCCGGAGTTAGGCGCAACGTTTAAGACACACGATGAAATGATCGAAAAGATGATTGAGTATCTTAAGCATGATAAAATTGCTGATCGTACCGCTTTAAATCAAACTTTAAAGCAGGTCTCAAGTGAAACATTCGGTGAACGAATCGTTGCCTTCTATCGGGATGCGCAACTTAACTATGAAGAAGCCCATGAAAGTTCAGCGGATGTTAGTAATTAAGAATTAAGAAACGGAGCTATGTATGTTAAAAATCACAATGTTTTCGGCGGCAGATTCAGTTAAGGGTCAGGGTGTGGGCAGCGTCTACACGGAGCTGGTTCGCTTGTTAAGAACCCGTGAGTCTGACCAGATTACGCTTAAAATCAATCAATATGGTCGCAGTGACATCAGCCATTATCATACAGTTAACTTTCCGTATTACTTGTCGACTTTTATGCCTGGACGGGGGCGTAAAGTCGGCTTTGTACATTTTCTGCCCGAAACCTTAGAAGGCAGTCTGAAGTTGCCCAAAATTGCAAAGGCTGTTTTCTATCGTTATGTGATTGCGTTTTACAAACGGATGGACCAGTTAGTGGTGGTTAATCCGTCGTTTATTTCTAAGTTAGAAGCTTATGGCATCAGTAAAGATAAGATAACTTACATTCCCAACTTTGTCAGTGCCGAAACGTTTCATCCTGCTGATGACCAACAAAAGCAGTCGTTGCGAAAACAATACGGTTATCCTGACCAATTTACCATTCTGGGTTCTGGTCAGGTTCAGGTCCGCAAAGGGGTCTTCGATTTTATCGAATTAGCAAAACGGCATCCCGAAATCCAGTTTATCTGGACCGGGGGGTTTTCCTTCGGACGCATTACCGATGGCTATGAGGAGTTAAAACAAGTGGTGGATAATCCACCCGAAAATTTGAGCTTCCCGGGCATCATTGACCGCGACCAATTGGTAGATTACTACAACATGGCCGATTTATTTTTACTGCCATCATATAACGAGTTATTTCCAATGTCTGTTTTAGAGGCGTTTAGTACCCACACACCAGTACTACTGCGTGATTTAGACTTATACCACGCTATTATTGAAGGGGACTATGCTGCTGCCCAAGATGTGGAAGAAATGGATCAGATCATCTCTGATTTAAGTTCAAACTCAGAAGCACTGCTGGCGCTTAAAAAGAAAGCCGAACAGGGCGCAGACTATTACTCAGAGGAACGATTAGCCAAGATTTGGCTGCAATTCTATACTGAACAGACCAAAAGAGGTTAAAGACTATGTCGAGACGCAATAAAATTGCATTGTTCCTCATTATATTGCTGGGTGTTTCGATTTTCGGCTATTCATTACGGGACATTAAGCTCAATATATTAATTCGTGATTTTACGACGATTCACCAAGGTTGGCTGTTGGTGGCGGTTGGTTGTATGCTGCTGTACTTTATGCTGGAAGGCTTAGTGGTTAAAGTCTTTGCGGATGAACGGCTGGGACAGTATTCGTTTAAAAGCGCGCTGCGAATTCCGTTGATCGAGCAGTTATTCAATGGCATTACGCCTTTTTCGTCAGGCGGTCAGCCAGCTCAATTAATTGCCATGCTTCAAAGCGGTATTGATGGTGGCAAAGCCAGCTCAATTTTGTTAATGAAGTTCATTGTCTACCAAGCGATGATCGTGATTAACTTCTTGATCGCTCTGATTATTGGCTTTCATTATATGGTCAGTAAGATGAGTTACTTATCGCTGTTTGTGGTGTTTGGTTTTGTCATTCACTTCGCAGTGATCGTCGGTTTATTTTTAGTGATGTTTTGGCCGCAATTTACCAAGAAGGCCATGCGCGTTGTGATGATGCCGGTTCGCTGGTTTACTAGTGCTGAAAGGACGAACGCTTGGATCGTTAAGTTGGATACCAAGATTGATTTATTTTATCAGGAAAGTGTGCAGTTAATCGGCCAGTGGAAGCTGTTGCTGAAAGTGGTGGTGATTACTTTCTTCCAGCTCGTTTTTTACTACCTAGTGCCGTATTTTATTATGCTTTCGCTAGGGTACACTCAGGCCAACATTGTGATGATCACTTCTCTGCACGTTTTAATCGTGATGGTGATTTCAATTTTCCCAATACCTGGTGGGTCAGGCGGAGCTGAATACGCCTTTACGGTACTTTTTGGTTCGTATATCACGAATTCAAGTAAGTTGGTGCTTGCGATGTTACTTTGGCGGTTACTGACGTATTACTTAGGGATTCTTGCTGGTATGATCGCATTGACGGTCAAACCGGATAAAATTAAAGCAAAAGTTTGAGGTGGCGGAATTAAAGGCCACGTTAAACGTTAAAGATAACCTGATTATTGGCTTACAAAGCTGATAAATCGGGTTTTATTAGTTTATGAGACCACCTTGCCTGTCAGCCATTATTCATGTTACAATCTCATAAGCAAACATACGTTTACGTAAATTATAGAACTGGAGCTATCATATAATGTATGAGTATTTAAATGGTAAGGTTGTCGATATTCAACCTGCTTATATCGTGTTGGATGTTAACGGAGTTGGCTATCTGATTCGGGTGGCGAACCCCTTTAGGTTTGAAGTTGGTGACAACTTGACTAAAATTTATATTCATCAAACCATTAGCGATACAGCTCAAACGTTATATGGATTCAGTTCGTTAAAAGAAAAGCAGCTGTTTGAAAAACTGTTAGCCGTATCTGGCATTGGCGCGAAGAGTGCACTGGCTATTTTGGCAAATGGTGATCAACAGGCTATTGTCGAAGCAATCAGTCAAAATAACGTGACTTATCTCACTAAATTCCCTGGTATTGGCAAAAAGACCGCCCAGCAGATTGTTTTGGATTTGAAGGATAAGTTAGAGGACTTTTCAGCTAACAGCTTATTTGACCAACCAAAGACGGTGATTTCAACAACGGATAACGCTGCTTTGGCAGATGCCTTAGAAGCACTAGCGGCGCTGGGCTATAAAGATCGAGATATTAAACGAGTTGAAAAAGGGTTGCAGAACGAGCCTGAACAGACCACGGATGCTTATTTAAGTGCTGCGCTAAAATTATTAACAAAGTAGAAAAATTGGGATAAGAAGGGGGTGAGCAGATGGCTGAAGATGACCGAATAGTTGCGGGCGACAAACAAGATGAGGCTGAAACGTCGATTGAACAGTCGTTGCGGCCAAGCCGTTTGGCGACTTACATTGGACAAACGGCTTTAAAACGAGAACTGAGTGTTTATATTCGTGCCGCTAAAAAGCGTGAAGAGGCATTGGATCACGTGCTGTTGTATGGGCCTCCTGGATTAGGTAAGACTACGTTAGCTATGATCATTGCCAGTGAAATGCAGGTGGGGATTAAGACCACTAGTGGACCAGCAATTGAAAAGACGGGCGATCTGGTGGCACTGCTCAATGAATTGAATCCAGGCGATGTGCTGTTTATTGACGAAATTCATCGTTTGCCAAAAGTGGTGGAAGAAATGTTGTACTCTGCCATGGAAGATTTCTTTATTGATATCGTTGTGGGACAGGGTCCAACAGCTCACCCGATTCATTTTCCGCTGCCACCCTTTACACTGATCGGTGCGACTACCCGGGCTGGCTTACTGTCAGCACCGCTTCGTGATCGGTTTGGCATTGTGGGTCACATGGCGTATTACAACACAGACGAATTGGAGCAGATTGTAAAGCGGTCAGCTAGAATCTTAAATTCGCCCATCCAAGAGGAAGGCGCGCACGAAATTGCACTTCGCTCTCGGGGAACACCACGAATCGCTAATCGCTTACTAAAGCGAATCCGTGACTTTGCTGAAGTTTCGGAACATCACGATTCCATTGATCGGTCCATTGTTCAACAGGCACTGACAATGCTGCAGGTTGATGACGAGGGGCTGGATCAGACGGATATTAAATTATTGGAAACAATGATCCGCTTTTATAACGGTGGACCAGTTGGTTTAAATACGTTGGCTGCAAATATTGGGGAAGAAACCGATACAGTAGCGGAGATGTACGAACCATTTCTCTTACAAAAAGGGTTTATTAAACGAACTGCCCGTGGGCGAATGGTAACACCACTGGCATATGAACACCTTGGGATTACACCAGACAACAAGTGAAAGGACCTTCATAATGACACTAACGACGGAAGATTTTGATTACGATTTACCACACGAACTGATTGCCCAAACACCGATTGAAAAACGGGATGCCTCACGGTTACTTGTTTTAGACCACGAAACCGGGGAGATGACTGACAAGCATTTTTATGACATTCTTGATTATTTGAATCCCGGCGACGCTGTGGTAATGAATAACTCTCGGGTGATGCCTGCGCGAATCTATGGTATTAAGGAAGAGACGGGTGGTCATGCTGAAGTATTGTTACTGCACAACACTAAGGGTGACGAGTGGGAGACACTGATGAAGCCGGCTAAACGGATAAGAGTGGGGTCTGTCATCAGCTTTGGTGACGGGTTGTTAACCGCTACGGTGACCAAGGAACTGGAACATGGTGGTCGGATGATCGAATTTCACTACGATGGCATCTTCATGGAGATCCTTGAAAAACTTGGTGAAACACCATTGCCACCTTATATTAAAGAGAAACTGGATGATCCAGAACGGTATCAAACAGTTTACGCCAAAACACCAGGTTCTGCTGCTGCCCCAACTGCTGGTCTGCATTGGACTAAGGAATTGTTGCAAAAGGTGCAGGATAAGGGTATTAAGCTGGTTTATTTGACGCTTCACGTGGGCTTAGGGACTTTCCGGCCAGTAGACGAAAAGAATATTGAAGATCACAAGATGCATTCGGAATTTTACCAACTGTCGGAAGAGTCAGCCAAAACGTTGAATGAGGTTCGTGAAAACGGCGGGCGCATCGTTGCTACTGGGACGACTTCTATTCGGACGTTAGAGACGATTGGGACAAAGTTTAATGGAGAGATCAAGGCCGATTCTGGTTGGACGGATATCTTCATTAAACCAGGGTACAAGTGGCAAGTCGTTGATGCCTTTATCACTAACTTCCATTTGCCGAAATCGACACTAGTGATGTTAGTGGCCGCCTTTACTGGTCGCGATAACATTTTGAATGCTTATCAGCACGCCATCGAAGAACGTTATCGTTTCTTTAGCTTTGGTGATGCGATGTTCATTAAATAGTACTTGTTCGGCGACCTTTTGCTGTTGATAGATAGCAAGGGGCCGTTGTTAGTTAAATATGGAGGAACAAATATGGAACCAGCGATTAAATATCGCCTTATTAAAACTGAAAAAGACACGGGTGCCCGATTGGGTGAACTAATTACACCCCACGGTACGTTTCCAACGCCGATGTTTATGCCGGTAGGAACGCAAGCAACCGTTAAGTCACTGGCACCTGAAGAACTAGATGAAATGGGTGCGGGTGTGATCTTAGCGAATACCTATCATCTGTGGCTTCAGCCAGGGGAAGACCTGGTTAAAGAAGCTGGCGGTTTGCACAAATTCATGAATTGGCAAAAGCCGATTTTAACTGATTCTGGTGGCTTTCAGGTCTTCTCTTTAGCTGAAAACCGTAACATTACGGAAGAGGGGGTTCACTTCAAGAACCCTGCTAACGGTGACAGAATGTTCTTGTCACCTGAAAAAGCCATGCAGATTGAAAATGACTTAGGGCCTGATATCATGATGAGTCTGGATGAATGCCCACCGTTTTTTGAGAGTTATGACTACATTAAACATTCGGTTGAACGGACATCCCGTTGGGCTGAACGAGGCTTAAAGGCCCACGCCAATCCTGACTGGCAAGGGCTATTCGGTATTGTTCAAGGAGCTGGGTATGAAGATTTGCGTCGTCAGTCCGCTCATGATCTGGTCAGCATGGACTTCCCTGGATATTCAATTGGTGGACTTTCAGTGGGTGAATCCAAGGCTGAAATGAATCGAGTCCTTGATTTTACAGCACCCATGCTACCAACTAACAAGCCGCGTTACTTAATGGGCGTTGGTTCACCAGATTCGCTGATTGATGGTGTGATGCGTGGCATTGATATGTTTGACTGTGTGCTGCCAACACGGATTGCTCGTCGTGGTACTTGCATGACAAGTCATGGTCGTTTAACGGTAAAAAATGCCAAGTACGCTCGCGACTTTTCGCCCATTGATGATCAATGTGACTGTTATACCTGCCGAAACTACACCCGTGCCTACATCCGGCATTTGTTCAAAGCGGATGAGAGTTTTGGTTTACGATTAACCAGTTACCATAATTTATATTTTTTACTGCACCTGATGCAAAAAGTGCGTGAAGCCATCATGGCAGACAATTTACTGGATTTTCGGGCTAATTTCTTCGAAGAATACGGATATAATCAGCCAAATCCTAAAAATTTCTGATATTTGATAGACTGATAGCCGAATTTTTGTTAAATTATAGAGTAGACAAAGGTGGGTGAAAGAATTTGAACGTTTTAGCAAGCTCGAACGCTGGGGGTTACTCCAGCATGTTGTTGATTGTGGTAATGATCGTTGCGATGTATTTCTTGATGATTCGGCCACAACGTAAGCAACAAAAGAAGCATCAAGATACGTTGAACCAACTGAAAAAGGGCGATCACGTTGTTACCATTGGTCGACTTCACGGTGTGATCGATGAGATCAACATGGAAGCTAAGACAGTGACACTTGACTGTGACGGCATTTATTTAGTCTTCGACTTAAATGCCATTGCATCAGTGACCCAACGTTCTGCCGCTAGTGAAGTAACTAGCGTTGCAGCAGCTGAAGAAAAACCAGCTGAACCAACTGAAGAAGATAAGGCTGAAACGCCTGAAGAAACACCTTCAGACGTAACAACTGATGATTCAACAGATGATACCAAAGCTGAAAAGTAGCTTTTATCTCCCTTTTATCAAGGGAGATTTTTTATTTTGTAAAGGGGGGCGTTAGTTTGGATAATCCGGTGCACGTTGATGATAGCCGTCAAATCTTGCATGTTGATATGGATGCCTTTTACGCCTCTATCGAGCAACGCGACACACCCGCCTATAAGAAACAACCATTGGTGATCTCCCGCGATCCACGACAAACGGGTGGACGCGGAGTGGTGACCACGGCTAATTACGTGGCCAGAAAATTTGGTATTCACTCTGCAATGCCGGCTCAGCAGGCGTTAAAGCTTTGTCCGAAAGCGGTATTTGTGACTCCTAATTTTCACCATTATCGGGCCATTTCTGATCAAATTCACCGTATCTTTCATGAATACACCGATATCATTGAAACTGTCGCATTCGATGAAGCGTATCTGGATGTGACTCAAAATAAACTGGCAATGACCGATCCAGTGGAACTAGCTGTTCGCCTGCAAGCCGAAATTTGGGATCAGACCCACTTGACTAGTTCAATCGGCATCTCATACAGTAAATTTTTGGCTAAGGAAGCGTCCGATTACCGCAAACCGGTAGGTATTACCATTATCCACGCTGAAGATGCCCACGATTTTTTAATGCAGCTACCGATTGAACGGTTCCGCGGGGTAGGCAAGAAGACGGTCCCCAAAATGCACGAGTTAAAGATTCTCACGGGCCAGGACCTGTACGCATGGGACGAGCTGGATTTAATTAACAAGTTTGGTCGTTTTGGCGAAATCTTGTATCAGCGTGTTCGTGGTGCGGATGATCGACCTGTGGAATATCAGCGGGAACGCAAGTCGATTGGAAATGAAACCACCTACTGGCCGTTTTTAACCACCCGTAGTGAGGTCGATACTCAGTTGGATAAGCTAGCCTCGATGTTAGCCGAAACGGTAAAGAAACAACAAATGCACGGTCGTACCCTGGTATTAAAAATTCGCTATGGTGATTTTAAAACCAAGACTAAACGGACAACACAGACCGATTTTTTAGATAACGACCCACAACTCTATGCTCAAATGGCTAAGGAAATCATGAACACGTTGCCGGAAAATTCAGAAGGGGTTCGGTTGCTTGGAATTACACTGACTGGATTGGCCCCGATAACGTTTGAAAACATTGCATTAAACCTATTCGAGCATGAACAGCGCCAAAAGTATCGTGATAGTTAACAAAAAAGGCAGATTTGAGTTATGATTTACAGGTAAATAATTTTTAAGTCATTCGTTATGGCTTCTTGCTTTCGGTGACTAGACAACTTATACTGATAAGACGACTAAGCGAGTTGAAAGGTGATACTCAGCATGACATTAAAAGAAACACAGACTGAAATCTTAAAGGCAATCAAACAACATCAAACGATTATTATCCATCGACACCAACGGCCAGATCCAGACGCCATCGGTTCTCAGATGGGGTTAGCAGGGATTTTAAAAGCGAGTTTTCCCGACAAAAAAATCTATGCGGTGGGTAAGCAATATCCTGGTTTCGATTGGCTAGGGAAGACGGACACAATTGAAGATGACGTGTACAAGGATGCGTTAGTATTGGTTTTGGATACTGCTAATCAGCCGCGGGTTGATGATGATCGGTACAGCAAGGGTGACCAGCTGATTAAGATTGATCATCATCCTAACGACGATCAGTTTGGCAATCCAATGTGGGTATCACCAGAGGCTTCCAGTACGTCAGAGTTAGTCTTCGATTTTTATACTGCGATGCAGCCTGAGTTAACGTGTACCGCTGAAGCTGCCAGAGTGTTATATGCTGGGATCGTTGGAGATACGGGCCGATTTATGTACCCGTCGACTTCGACGCATACCATGAAAGTAGCCGGCGAGTTGATGCAATTTGATTTTTCAGCCAGTGATGTTAACCAAAAAGAAGACGAAATTTCAATTCCGCTGGCGCGATTATCAGCTTACGTCTACGAAAACCTCACCATTTTACCTAGTGGTGCAGCCTACATTAAACTGAGTGATGAAGTATTGGAACCTTTCGAATTAGGTGATGAATCCACTAGTTCAGTCGTGCCGTTACCTGGCCGACTGAAGGAAGTTGCCGCTTGGGCAATTTTTGTGGAATCAAAAGACCATACTTACCGGATTCGGTTACGGTCGAAAGGTCCAGCCATTAATGAATTAGCTAAGCGACACGGTGGCGGCGGACACGCCTTAGCCAGCGGTGCTGTGGCTCACGACGATGATGAAATCAAGCAAGTCGTTAAAGAACTAGATGCCCTATTGTCAAAACAAGGAGAATAACATGAGTCAAACCTTTGAAGAGTTCGGTTTAAAGCCCTTTTTAAATGAGGCAGTGGCAGAACTCGGTTTTAAAGAACCAACGGGGATTCAAGAAAAATTGATTCCCGTAATTCGTGCTGGAAAAAGTGTCATTGGTCAGTCAGAAACAGGGAGTGGGAAGACCCACGCTTTCCTGCTACCTATTTTTAATGCATTAGATCCAGAAACACACGAAGTTCAAGCAGTGATCACAACACCTAGCCGTGAATTGGCTTATCAAATTTATGGGGATGCGAAGCAATTGGCTAAGCATAGTCCTCAGCCCATTCGTATTGGTAACTATGTCGGTGGTACAGATAAGAAACGTCAAATTGAAAAGCTGGAACGCGAACAGCCCGAATTAGTCATTGGAACACCGGGACGAATTCGTGATTTAATTAAAAACGGGGCGCTGGATGTTCATACGGCTACTCAATTTGTTGTGGATGAAGCGGATATGACCCTTGATTTAGGGTTCCTAGCTGATGTTGACCAAATTGCGGCAAGAATGCCTGAACACTTGCAAATGATGGTCTTTTCAGCAACGATTCCTGCTAAATTACGCCCATTCTTGAGGAAGTACATGGAAAATCCAGTGGTAGAAGAAATCCCCGTTAAGTCGGTGATTAGTCCAACCATTGATAACTGGTTGCTGCCAACAAAGGGGCATTCAAAGAACGAGTTGATCTATCAACTGTTGACCATGGGTGAACCTTATTTGGCGTTAGTTTTTGCTAACACCAAACAGCGGGTAGTTGAAATTGCGGATTACCTTAAAGCACAAGACTTGAAGGTTGCCGTCATTCACGGTGACGTGCCTGCCCGACAGCGTAAACGTGTGATGCGTGAAATTCAAAACCTCGACTTCCAATTTGTGGTTGCTACCGATTTAGCCGCCCGAGGGATTGATATTGATGGTGTTTCTCACGTGATCAATGACGGTATTCCTGATGATCTAGATTATTTCATTCACCGGGTCGGCCGAACGGGTCGGAAAGGCATGTCTGGAACGGCAATCACCTTTTACACGCCAGAAGAAGAAGAACAGATTCAGGAACTCGAAGACATGGGAATCGTATTTAAGCCTAAACAAATTAAGAATGGTGAGATCGTTGATTCCTTTGACCGCAACCGACGTAAGAAGCGCGGTCCTCGAGCAAAGAAGATTTCTGGCTCATTAGCGGGTAAGATTCAGAAGAAAAAGAGAACCGTTAAGCCTGGTTACAAGAAGAGCATCAAGAAGGCGATTTCTAAGGAACAATGGTTTGAACACCGGGTGGAAATGCGTCAAAAGAACCGCACCAATCGAAAGAACAAAAAAGCATCATCACAGCGTTACAAATAAGCTGCAAACTTGTTTTAGCGATAGAACAAAGCAGGTTGCATGAATTTTGTAAAAAATGTATACTAATATGCGTATTAATTGCGAGGATATGCTTGGCGGATGGATTTTTAAGAAACGTTTTGGGTGATGCGAAAAACGATTCCCATGCTAAGTGCTCCCCCGTAAAGAATTGAATAACCGTTGCTCAGCGCATTGAGCCTTAAGAGGTAAACGATCAAACATCGTTGCAAGTAAAGTGGTACCGCGTCTATGGCGTCTTTACTAGCAGCGGTGTTTTATTATTTTAAAAAGGAGAAAGACATTGAAAAAATTAAGCAGTAGTGAAATTCGTCAGATGTATCTGGATTTCTTCAAATCCAAAGGTCATACAATCATGCCTAGTGCCTCACTAGTACCCGTTGATGATCCAACTTTACTTTGGATCAACTCAGGTGTTGCCACCATGAAGAACTATTTTAACGGGTCAGTTGTACCAAAGAACCCGCGGATGACCAGTTCTCAAAAGTCTATTCGGACGAACGATATTGAAAATGTTGGCCGGACTGCGCGACACCATACCTTGTTTGAAATGCTCGGTAATTTTTCAGTTGGTGATTATTTTAAGACCGATGCCATTGCTTGGGCTTGGGAATTATTGACGTCTGATGAATGGTTCGGCTGGGATCCAGAAAAGTTGTATATCACTGTTTATCCAGAAGATGATGCCACTAAGAAGCGCTGGGAAGAAGTCGGTGTTGCACCAGACCACATCGTGGAACAAGAAGATAACTTCTGGGATATCGGTGAGGGTCCTTCAGGTCCAGATAGTGAAATTTTCTATGATCGTGGCCAATCTTTCAATAACTTGGCTGAGGATGACCCTGAAAACTATCCTGGCGGCGAAAACGAACGTTATTTGGAAGTCTGGAACATCGTGTTCTCACAGTTCAACCACGAACCAGATGGCTCATACAAGCCATTGCCACGAAAGAACATTGATACTGGGATGGGCTTGGAACGAGTAGTTTCCATTTTCCAAAACGCTAAAACCAACTTTGAAACTGACCTCTTCTTACCAATGATTCACGCTACTGAATCCTACAGTGAGGGTAAAAAGTACGGCCAGGATGACAAGTTGGATGTTTCCTTCAAGGTGATCGCTGATCATGCACGGGCAATCACGTTTGCAATCGGTGACGGTGCCTTACCTTCAAACGAAGGTCGTGGCTACGTTATCCGTCGTTTGATCCGTCGAGCAGTTGTTAACGGTCAGAAGTTAGGCATCAATGGTGCCTTTCTTTACAAACTGGTACCGGTCGTTGGCGAAGCAATGGAAGCTTACTATCCAGAAGTACTGCAAAACAGTGATTACATTGCCCAAGTGGTGAAGTCCGAAGAAGATCGCTTCAACGAAACGTTGGCTGACGGCTTAAACCTACTGAATTCGTTAATTGCTGAAACCAAGAAGAATGGCAAGTCCGAAATTGATGGTGCCGAGGCCTTCAAACTGTACGATACTTACGGTTTCCCAGTTGAACTGACTCGTGAATACGCCTTCGATGAAAATATCAAGGTGGATGAAGAGGGCTTTAAAGCCGAAATGAAGAAACAACGGGACCGTGCCCGTAAAGCTCGTAACACTGATAACTCAATGGGTGTCCAATCTGATGTTTTGGTTGGTGTTAAGTCACCAAGTGAATACGTCGGTTACACACAGTTAGAAGTTGAGAACGCTAAGATTACGGACATCGTAGCTGATGGCGAATTAACTGATGCCACTGAAGGCGAAATTGCGCAGGTTATTTTTGATAAGACACCGTTCTACGCTGAAATGGGTGGCCAAGTGGCTGATAAGGGTGACGTTTTAGATGAAAACGGCAATTTAATTGCCACCGTTGAAGACGTGCAGCATGCTCCTAATGGCCAAAACCTGCACACTTTGAAGCTGCACCGCGGTATTAAAGTTGGCGATCAGATGACCCTTAAAGTTGACGCTCATTTCCACAGTAAGGTCGAGAAAAACCATACGGCAACTCACTTGTTGGATCAAGCACTGAGAAACGTATTTGGTGGTCATACGCAACAAGCCGGTTCACTGGTTGAACCGAACTATTTGCGGTTTGATTTTACCCACTTTGGTCAAGTTACTGAAGAAGATCTTGCCAAGGTAGAAGCCATCGTTAATGAGAAAATTTTTGAGGAGATTCCCGTAACCACTACGGTGACCGATCAAGAAACTGGTAAGAAGATGGGCGCCATTGCACTGTTTAGTGATAAGTACGGCGATAAAGTGCGAGTGGTTTCAGTGGGTGACTTCTCCATCGAATTTTGTGGTGGAACTCACGTGAAGAACACAAACGAACTCGGTCTGTTCAAGATCACTTCGGAAACCGGTATCGGTGCGGGTACTCGACGAATCGAAGCAGTCACTGCTGGCGACGCTTACGAATACCTTGAAAAGCACGACCAAATTTTAACCAATGCGGCTGCAACGTTGAAGTCACAAAAAGTTGAAGATGTCCCTACAAAGATTCAGCAGCTCCAAGAACAAATTAAAACGTTGTCGAATAAAGCGGACAGTTTGGAAGCTAAACTTGCCAGTCAACAGGCTGGTGCCATCTTTGATAACGTTCAAGATATTAATGATAAAAAGCTGATCACCGGGGTAGTTCAAGTGTCATCCATGGATCAGTTGCGTCAGCTAGCCGATACTTGGCGTCAAAAGGCATTGTCAGACGTCTTGGTTTTAGGCGCTGAAGTTGGCGAAAAGGCTAACTTGATCGTGGCGGTCAGTGACGATACCATTAAGGCCGGCGTTAAAGCGGGTGACCTAATTAAAGCAATTTCACCAAAAATTAATGGTGGTGGCGGTGGTCGGCCAAACCTCGCACAGGCTGGCGGCAAGAACCCTGCAGGTTTGCAGGATGCCATGACTGAAGCTGCAAAATGGCTGTCAAATTTAGGCTAACGTGTTAGACTTTACTTACTAGGTTGAAAAGCGTTCAATTGCTGCTCAATATATTTCATTCCAATTACAACGCTCCACAACCATTGTCGTTCTTGGCCATATTAGGTAAAATAAGAACAAATAGCATTGGTGGAGGTGTGATCATGAGTACGTTAGATAAAACCATGTATTTTGATTTCGGTGATAAGAAGCCGAAAGATGTTCATGAGACATTGGTGACAGTGTACCAAGCGTTGGAAGAAAAGGGGTATAATCCAATTAATCAGATCGTCGGGTACCTGTTATCCGGAGATCCGGCTTATATTCCCCGTATCAACGACGCCCGGAATTTGATTCGTAAGCATGAGCGCGATGAAATCATTGAAGAATTGGTTCGCTTCTACCTAAATGAGAATGGGACGGCTACTAAGTGATAAGATTAATGGGATTAGATGTAGGTTCAAGAACTGTCGGAGTTGCGGTGAGTGATATGCTCGGGTGGACTGCGCAGGGTATTGAGATCATTCGGATCAATGAAGATGAAAAACAGTTTGGCATTGACCGAGTGAAGGAACTGGTTAAGCATTATGAAGTGACCGGCTTCGTCTTAGGATTGCCGAAGAATATGAACAACACGCTGGGACCCAGAGCTCAGGCTTCTCAAGATTATGGAGAATTACTGAAACAAACATTTGATTTACCAGTTGATTTTGAGGATGAACGGTTAACGACCGTTGAGGCTGAACGAATGTTAGTGGAAGAAGCAGATACTTCGCGTAAAAAACGTAAGCAAGTCATCGATAAACTAGCAGCCAGCTTGATTCTTCAGAACTACTTGGATCGCAAAGGCCCTTTAACAAAAGAAAAGTGAGGCAGACTAACATGAGTGAAAACAACGACGAACAACAAATTACAATGGTGGACGAAAACGGCAACGAAGAATTATACAACGTTCTGTTTACGTTTAAGTCACCTGACTACAACAAATCTTACATTTTACTTTATCCGGCTGGTAAAGCAGACGACGAAGAAGTGGATATTCAAGCTTACCAGCTTGCTGATGGAGATGATCCTGCTGATCCACAAGGCGGCGATTTGATTCCAATCGAAAACGATGATGAATGGGATATGGTTGAGTCAATGCTGAACACCTTCTTGAATGGTGGCGGTACTGATGCTTCTGATCAAGACTGGGGAGTACCAGATCCTAAGTAGATGAGTATTAGTGAGGTGGTATGACAGGTTAAAGTCTGATATCATCCTCGTTCATTTAGCCGCTGGTCCGTTCGGGTCAGCGGCTAAATGAGTTTAATCGCCATTATGGAGGTGAACTTTTTTGGACAATGCTAAAAAAACACAACCGGCCCGCAGACGCTTCAAAGCGGTCATTGATGGTCAAAGTTACACGATTGTTGGTAATCGAACGGAAGCTCATATGCAAGCTGTTACTGATTTAATGAATAAGCAGCTTGCTCAGTTAAAAAAATTGGCGCCTGATATGAGTAAAGAGGAGGCTTCGATTTTGTTAGCTTTCAACGCGATATCCGATCAATTAGAGAAAACCGAAGCTTATGATCGCTTAAAAAAGCAGGATCAGGATGATGATCGAACAAGTTCTTCTGAGTCCTAGCTTTAAAACTGTTTAACGGATTTCAGTAAGCATCATGAGTTACAACAGCATTTGAGTTATGGGAGTTAACGATGAATAACAAAATTTATAAAACAATGGCCTATGACCAAATCAAGCAGCAGTTAAGGCAGTATCTGGTTTCTGCTGCGGGTGATGCCGAGTTAAAAAAATTAGAACCTAGCAGTGATATTGACTGGGTTCAAGAACAGATTGATGAAACCAAAGATGGAGCGGATATTTACCGACTGGAAAGCGGCATCCCGATTCCTAAGCTAGCCGATGTCAGTCCGCACTTAAAACGACTGGCGATTGAAGGTACACTGAGCGGAACCGAACTGGCTCAAATCAGTCAAGTTCTAAAAACAGTTCAATCAGTGATTCGTTTCTTTGATGATTTAAACCAGCGTCCCGTTGAACTGCGACGCTTGTACGATGTGGTCGGACGGTTGGTTCATTTACCCGATGTCAGTCGTCGTTTAAGCGTCTCCTTGGAAGATAACGGGCGCTTGACTGATGAAGCGTCACCAGAATTACGCCGGATTAGGCGGCAAATCAATAATTTTGAAGGCACGATCCGTGATCAGATGGCAGGATATACTCGGGGTAAAAACGCCAAGTATTTGAGTGATACATTGGTGACGATTCGTGATGACCGGTACGTGTTGCCCGTAAAAGCGGAGTATAAGCAACACTTCGGTGGTATCGTTCACGATCAAAGTGCCAGTGGGCAAACGCTGTATATTGAGCCCGAATCGGTGGTTAGTAAAAACAACCAGTTGCGCGAATCGCAAATCGCTGAGCGGCAAGAAGAGCGTCGCATCTTATTGGAATTATCCAATTTACTTCGGCCCTATCAGGAAGATATTCAAAATAACGCAACGGTTTTGGGACACTTGGACTTTGTTAACGCAAAGGCGCGTTATGCGCACGATTTAAAGGCGACAGAGCCTATTTTGTCACCAGACAACCAAATTGCACTGCGTCAGGCACGACACCCCTTGATTGATCCTAAAAAAGTGGTTGCTAACGATATTGTCTTAGGTAAGGAGTATAAGGCAATCATTGTTACTGGGCCTAACACCGGTGGGAAAACCATCACGCTTAAAACGGTTGGTCTGACCCAACTGATGGCGCAGTCTGGCTTGTTTATTTCCGCGGATGAGCACTCACAGGTTGGTTTATTTGACGAAGTGTTTGCTGATATCGGTGATGAGCAATCGATCGAGCAGAATTTAAGTACCTTTTCATCTCACATTGAAAATATCGTGTCGATATTGGGTGCTGCCAGTGAACACAGTTTAATTCTGGTGGATGAACTGGGTGCCGGGACTGATCCGCAAGAAGGGGCAGCGCTGGCCATGGCCATTTTGGATAAAATTGGTGCCATGGGCAGTGAAGTTATCGCGACGACCCACTATCCTGAATTAAAGGCTTACGGTTATAATCGACCAGAAACGATCAATGCCAGCATGGAGTTCGATAACGAAACTTTGAAACCAACGTATCGCTTGCTGATTGGGATTCCGGGACGTAGTAATGCACTGGAAATTGCCACTCGTTTGGGACTTGAAGCTACCATTATCGATGAGGCTCGAAGCCTGACCGACGATGATAGCCAAGATCTGAATAATATGATTGCCGATTTAACGGCTCAAAAACGTCAGGCTGATTTAGATGCCGAGGCTGCTGCTAAAAACTTGGCGGAAGCTGAACAGCTGGAAAAAGATCTGAAAGCCAAGTTCGATGGTTATCTTAAGCAAAAAGATCAACTGATGGAATCGGCTAAGGATGATGCAAATAAACTGGTAGAAAAGACGCGGTTACGTGCGGATGAGATCATCAAAGATATCCGTAAAAAACAGCTTAAAGCTGGTAAGACGGTGATCAAGGAAGATCAGTTGATCGATGCTAAAGGTCAAATTAACGCCCTACAGCAGGATCAACGCCTGAAAAAGAACCGGATCTTAAACCGCGAAAAGAAGCGCCACAACTTTAAAATCGGTGATGAAGTCGTGGTACGTTCCTATGGTCAACGCGGTGTGATTATGGATAAAATTGATGATCATCATTTTGAAGTCCAAATGGGCATTTTAAAGATGAAAATTGAGGATACTGATCTGGAACGCGCTGCACCAGAAAAACAAGCGTCCAAGCCACGGGCTACGGTTACCCGAACCCGTTCCAATGGCGTATCACCGACCTTGGACTTACGGGGACACCGGTACGAAGAAGCCATGGCGGAAGTCGATCGTTTTATTGATTCAGCGCTCTTAGCCGGCTATCCGTCAGTCACTATCATTCACGGGAAAGGGACCGGTGCACTGCGAAAAGGAGTCACAGAATACCTGCAGTCCAATTCAAGGGTCAAGTCCTTTGGGTTTTCACCGGCCAATGCTGGTGGTGATGGGTCAACCATCGTTAAGCTTTAAACGCTAAATACTTGTTCTTTTGAGAAAATCTGATACACTTACTAAAGGTAAACAAATAAAGGAGGGATTGTTTTATGGCTGTTGCAGAAACGACAGATAAAACTTTTGAAGACGATACATCGAAGGGTGTTACACTAACTGATTTTTGGGCAACTTGGTGCGGCCCTTGCCGTATGCAATCACCAGTAGTTGAACAACTATCTAGTGAAATGGATGACGTGACATTTAATAAAATGGATGTTGATGCCAATCCAGATACACCACAAAAATTCGGTATTATGAGTATCCCAACCCTTCTTGTAAAAAAAGATGGTCAGGTAGTGGATACGATCGTTGGCTACCACAGTAAGGATCAACTGAAGCAATTACTGTCACAATACGTTGAAGCTTAGTTAAAAGCTCAGCTTGCGGTACATGAAAAAAGAGAGTGTGACACAACTCGATAGATTCCAGAATTTAACGCAAAAAACCTTATTCCGTCGAACTTTGTCGGAATAAGGTTTTTTGCGTTAAATGGCCGGAATCTGAGTTGTGGCGCAGTTTTAGACTAGATTAAAGTATTGAACAAAAGCAAACTTTAAATTGTCTTTAAGTCAAGAAACCAAATGAAATTTTTACCAATATAGACTTATGGCACAACCTCTTTTTTATATTACCAGTCGTTAGTCGATGATGTCCATCGCGTTCAGTTCTTGCGGATCTGAAATAGCATCTTTAGGGTCCAGATGCACAATCAAGCTGATGCCTTCTGCCCGCTTGGGTTTTTCACCCATTTCGGTTTCGGCAACGACGCCAACCATTTGTTGTGCAGTCTGTGCCAAGAAACCAGCCTCCAGTGAAAAAGTGGCGTCTGGCTGTAAAGCAAGCCGGCTGATGACCGGTTTGCCACTAAGTGTAAATTGCCATTCTTTAGCGGATTGCTTTTGTAGCATCAAATCGCCAAGTTCAGCTTGCTGAAAAAAACGAACGAGGTCTTGAATACTACCTAAGGTGAACCGCCTTGCAAGCTGTTTACCTTCCCAGTATGCAATACTGCCCGCATCGGCACCCAATAGATCGGTTAAAACAACGTCTCGAAAGAGGGCTTTACCAAATAGTGGGGCACTTTCGGGGTCTGAAAGATAATGCGCGTAAATCTGATTATTCATGAGGTGTTCTCCATTCACTTTTCTATTACGTTAAGATTACAATGGAATGTGCTAAAATTGCAAGATAATTAACGGAACTTAAAAAAAACTGAGATTTCTTGCTTCCGGTGTTAAAAAGGATAATAATATAGTTTCAAGAACTATTTGAAAGGGAGATTTTGATGACATCTCAACCGATTGGTTTTTTAGATTCCGGTGTTGGCGGTCTAACCGTTATTAAAGAAGCTCTCAAACAACTTCCAAACGAATCAATTGTTTTCTTAGGCGATCAGGCACGTTTACCTTATGGCCCTCGCCCAACTGAAGAGGTTGCCCACTTTGTTCAGCAAATTGCGGGCTTCTTGTTAGACCAGCATATTAAGGCACTGGTACTTGCTTGTAACACTGCGACCGCGGCAGCGTTACCGATTTTACAGGCTAAGTTATCGATTCCCGTAGTTGGCGTCATCGATTCTGGCAGTCAGACCGCAGTTAAGGTCTCAACTGGACAGCATATCGGTGTGATTGCTACTGAAGGAACGATCAAGAGCCACGCTTATCAGCGCGCCATTAGTCACTTAGCCCCAAATGCTTCGATTGAGGGTCTAGCTTGCCCCGACTTTGTAACGGTGGTGGAAGCAGATAAGTATCATGATCCACAAACAACGCAGCTTGTTGCTGACCAATTACAGTATTTTAAAGCGCATCCAGTAGATACTTTGATTTTGGGATGCACACATTTTCCGTTGCTCAGTGATTCGATTCGTTCGGTCATGGGACCAGAGGTGACGTTAGTTGATTCTGGGTTGGAAACGGTAAGGGTCGTCAAGCAGGTATTAACGGATCAAAACCTGCTAAATACTAGCGGTCAAGCCGAACATCCTCAGTTTTATACCACAGGTGACGTTAACAGTTTTACCGCCATTGCTAAAGACTGGCTACAACTACCACAGTTGAACGTGAGTCATGTCCCAGTTGAACGGTTAGAAATGTACGGTGATTTGAAGCTAAAGGAGTCCAGTCATGAAGCCTAATACATTAGTGATTGCTACACGTAATCAGGGTAAAGCACGGGAATTTGCGGAAATGCTTGCGCCAAAGGGAATTACGATTAAAACTTTAGCAGACTATCCCAATGTTGGTGAGATTGCTGAAACAGGGACCACTTTTGAGGAAAACGCCACTATTAAAGCTAAAGCCATTGCTGATCACACGCAGCTACCGGTTTTAGCTGACGATTCAGGACTAGAAGTGGCTGCCTTAAATGGCGAGCCTGGTATTTACTCGGCACGTTATGCCAGTGATCATGATGATGCTGCTAACAATGCCAAATTATTGAATAATCTGAAGAACGTCCCCGCCGATAAACGACAGGCGACTTTCCATACCACTTTAGTTTTGCTTAAGCCCAATGGGTTAAAATTAGTGGTAGATGGCGAGGTTCACGGTGAAATTTTAACTGTTCCTCGCGGTGAGAATGGTTTTGGTTATGATCCACTGTTTTTTATTCCGTCAAAGGGAAAAACCATGGCAGAAATGAGCGATGGCGAAAAGAATGCTATCAGTCACCGAGGCCGTGCTACTGAAAAGATGATGACCCAGTTCGACCATTGGTGGGAGGCGTAGTATGAAACTGTTAGCAGTTAGCGATAATCATGGGGACCGGCAGATCCTGGAAACTATTTTTGAAGCCTATGGTCATCAAGTGGATGCTGTATTTCATTGTGGCGATTCGGAAATGACTAAGGATGACCCATTGTTTAAGAATGTTCAGGTCGTTAAAGGCAACAACGATTTTGGTACTGATTTTCCCAATGAAGTTCAGCAGATGGTTGACGGAACCAAAGTCTTTATGACGCATGGACATTTATACGACGTTGGAATGAGTTTAACCAGACTAGACCTTAAAGCCCGCGAAATCGATGCATCGGTAGTACTGTTCGGACACACTCACCGGTTAGCTGCTGAAATGTCGCAGGGGCGTCTTTACGTTAACCCTGGCAGTATTTCATTGCCACGAGGTGAATACGCTTCGATTGGCGGTACTTTTGCCATTATTGAAGTGTTGTCTAATCAAATACACGTTGATTTTTATAATCGTGATTTGAAGCAAGTGACTCAGCTTCATCAGCAATTCCAACGCTAGAAAGGTAAAGTGAATTTCAAGAATGATTGACGAGCCAATTAAAAAAATGATTATGGCGGACCATGATCATTTAATTATTCCAGCCAATTTGGTTGCCAACGTTATGGTGAAAAATGATTGTTATCACGCCTTTTTGGTACTGACCAAGGTAGGCTACTCTAAGGTGCCAGTGCTAGACAATGATCAACACCTTTGCGGATTAGTTTCGTTGTCGATGATTACGGAACATATGCTGGACACGGATCATGTAGCATCGGAAAACTTGCGTCGCTTGACGGTGGCCGATGTGATGCAAACGGATTTTCGTTCGATTGAAGACCCAACTGATTTGGAAGAGATTATGCACCTACTGATCGACGATAATTTTGTACCAGTTGTTTCAGATGAGAGAACCTTTACTGGGATTATTACGCGTCGTGAACTATTAAAACGGGTGAATTATTTAGCCCATAATTTTTCCGAACAATACGATGTTCAGCCACTGCTGAAGTCGTTGGAGAATAATAGCGGTCGCTAAGGTTCGTACACAAATTTAAGCTGAGAATGATGGTTTAAACGCTACAATTAGGCTGTACCATAAGTCTATATTGGTAAGTATTTCAATTAATTTTTAATCTAAATTAGTATTTACTGTACTTTGGCGCTATACGTCAATACAGCCTAATTACGCGACAAAACCCAGATTCCGGCCATTTGACCCAAATAATGCCTATTCCGCAAAAACGCAGAATAGGCATTATTTACGTTAAATTCTGGAATCTACCGAGTTTTGTCGCAGTTTCGTTGTAGCGTTGATTAAGTTTACTTGGAATCGTTATGGTAAATGGTTGGTAATTCAATGTTAGCGTCGTTAATGGCCTTCAAATATGCGGACAGCAATTTATGCTGAACGTCAAATTGTTCGCCTGGTTGCGTAAACGTGACAACTTGAATCACTACTTGGCCATTCGCTAAGGGAACGGTTCCCAGATTAGTAGGTGCTTGAGTGATCGTTGGAAATTGAGCCGGCACGGTTTGATTCACTGTTTCGATGATGCTGTTGATCTGATCAATGGGTGAGTCTGGGAAAATTGGAATCTGCACCATGGCCCGCATCTCGTTACGGGATTTGTTGCTCACGATGGTGATGTTACGATTGGGAATGAAGTTTAGGGTACCATCCGCACTAATGACTTGGGTAGTGCGAATACCCACGGCGGAAACGGTGCCTTCTACCGTACCAATTTTCACCGAGTCCCCAACGTTGATTTGGTCTTCCATCAAAATAAACGCACCGGTGACAATATCCGAAACAAAGCCCTGCGCACCAAGGCCTAAAGCTAGACTAAAGATACCGGCACCAGCAATCAGCGTGCCAACGGGGACACCCATAAATGACAGCAACGCATAAATCCAGAAGAAAATAATCGTATACTGGAAAATATTCATCACTAAGGTAAACATGGTATCCACACGATTGGAGGATCCTTCAACAAACTTATTTTTTCGATAGCGTTTGAATAAGTGCCGGATAATTTTTTTACCAATCCAGTCAACTAACAGCAGCCCAACGGTGACGAGTAAAAGCTGAAAGACAGTTGTTGCAATCTGTTCGCCAATACGTTGCCAGTTGAAGTGCTGGATGAACCGGGTGAGATTACTGGTCAATATCATTACGATCGCTCCTTGAAATAGTTTCATCAATTAGTGTAACAGATTCAGGTTAAAAAAAGCAGTTGTTCCGGTGGGTTTATATTGCGTCAGCGTATTGGCAATGCTATTCTTAACCTAACAGTAAAAGTAAGGAGGGGTACAGTAGTGACAGCAGGACAAGTGGCAGGTTTGATTGCCGCCATCGCATTTTTGATTTTGGTATTATTTATCGGTGCCTTCTTGATGAAGATGGTGCGAACCCTCAGTGAGGTCAATAAAAGTGTGAAAACAATGACTGAAGATCTGGACGTGATCAGTAAGCACGCCGAAGATATTTTGGCTAATGCCAACAGCTTATTGGATGATGTGAACCATAAAGTAGCAACAATCGATCCCGTTTTCAAAGCAGCCGCTGATTTGGGTACGAGTGTTTCGGAGTTAAATTCAGCTACCCATGATTTAACGGGTAAGGTCAAATCAACAGCTAAAAAGACGGCAACCACCAGTTTATTTGCTAAACTTGGTGAGTCGGTTTTTAACGCTTATCGTAGTCGGAAAAATAAGGATTGATGATTGAAAGGAGTTTTTGACTTATGGGAAAGAAGTTTGGCTTTTTAGTTGGTTTAGCTGCTGGGGCAGCTGCAGCACACGTTGCCTATCGTCATTTAAGTGACGAGGATAAGGCGGAACTAAAAGCGGATCTGCAAGAAAAGGTGGATATTGCTAAGGATCGAGCTGTAGACTATGCTTTTTATGCCAGTGATGCTTGGGATGACTTTAAGGAAACTTTCTCTGATCAAACACAAACCGTCAGTGATCGGGTAAAAGATGCGGCTAGCAAGTTTGCCACCGATCCACAGCTAAAGCCTAAGACTGATGACGATTCATTACGTGATGAATTAGCTGATGTTTCCACTTCTGCTGATGATGATTCGGATGACATTGTCTTAAACAGTGAAGATACTTTTGGCGGTGCTGATGTCGCTGATGAGCCAACCACACCAACGGATGATCAGCAGACTGACGATGATTTCAAAGATAGTACTGATGAGCCTAACCAAGAGTAATTTACCGAATATGAATAATCAAAAAAGACAGCGCAACCATTGAGTAATGGTAGGCTGTCTTTTTGTTAGTCATTCAGTAAAGTTTTTGTCATTCACCAACGTAAGTGAGTTCTTTTGAAGTGTGGGTAAATGGTTCACAACCATCTTCAGTAATGTGAACGCAATCCTCAATTCGAACGCCGGCTACACCAGGAATATAAATGCCGGGTTCAATCGAGAAGCACATACCTGGCTGAAGGACCATGTCGTTGCCTTCCATAATAGATGGGAATTCATGTTCGCTCATCCCCATACCGTGACCAAGGCGGTGAATGAAGTACTCACCATAGCCGGCTTTCGTAATAATATCTCGAGCGACCTGATCCAGTTCAGCGGCAGTAATGCCTGGTTTTGCAGCCGCTTGTGCAGTTAATTGTGCCTCTAGACAAACTTGGTAAATATCAAGTTGTTTGGCAGTTGGCTTTCCCAGTGCAACAGTTCTGGAGGCATCCGAAATGTAACCTTGCCAAACTGTACCGAGGTCAAACAGAATCAATTCATTATTTTCAAACTTAGTAGCGTTAGTAGCCCCATGTGGTTCGGCTGCATGTGCGCCAGCTTGAACCAGGGTATCAAAGCTCATTTGCATGATACCCTCATTCATTAAGGCATACTGTAATTCAGCTACGACTTGCTGTTCGGTACGACCGGCCTTAACAGCGGCAAAGCCTTTCTCAAAAGCAAAGTCAGCCCATTTACCGGCAATCTTTAATTTTTCGATTTCATCAGGCGTTTTAATGACACGCAGTTGGTTGATGAAAGGCGTCATGTCTTGATCAAAACGGGCATCAGGAAAGACTTGCTTCAGATGCTCAAGCCGGTCTACTGAAAGCTGCGTTTTTTCTAAAGCAATTTCAGTTGGTCGACTAACACGTTTTTTCACGTTATCTGCAATCATTTGCCAGGGATTTTCATGGTCTAAGTAACCGTATACAGGAAATGAAAAGCCAGTATCTTTGATGGCTTCAACCTCGAGGGCAGGAGCAAACATAAAGGGATCCTGATTAGGGAACACGATCAGTGCTAACACCCGTTCGATAGGGTCACTGTAGAAGCCAGTCAGATACTGAATGGTCATTGGATCACTGATATAGGTAAAATCAGCGTGATGCTGTTCAGTCCATTGCTGGACCTGTTGTAATTTTGACAAAGTACTCACCTCGCATTAGGATGCAATTATTATAGCATGTTTAGGAAGTCATTCGTTTAAATCATAAAGGGGTTCAGTCTCCTATCTGCCAGTATGTTGGCCAATGTTTTCCCGTTATATAGGTCAAAAAAGAAGAATGGTCTAGGTGGATAAATATTTTGTAAATTGACATTATTCTATTCTGAGTTACGAAAATGAGTCATTCTTATTAATACATAAAGGTTTATGAAACCAGTTATAACAGGCGTTTTCAGAAACTAGTTGAATAGTCAAAAAATTATCGTCCTGATTTTTGGCTGTTGCTGGTGGGGTTGGAACTCGTATTGTGGTCTTGAAAAGTCATTTAGAAGAGTGTATTA
The DNA here is from genome assembly GCF_059704265.1 of Secundilactobacillus sp. MJ173. Lineage (NCBI taxonomy): Bacteria > Bacillati > Bacillota > Bacilli > Lactobacillales > Lactobacillaceae > Secundilactobacillus > Secundilactobacillus sp. MJ173. The sequence goes on along the minus strand of NZ_BAAKGN010000064.1, from coordinate 17,625 downwards.
TCAAGTTGAAAACGTTTTCAATTTGATTTCTGAAAATATATCTGATATATTTAACGAGTTACTGAAAATCAATGAAAACAAATTAAATCAATAAAGAAAGGGCTATCGCAATGGATAAACAGACCGTAACAATTTATGACGTCGCCCGTGAAGCCGATGTGTCGATGGCCACTGTATCAAGAGTGGTTAACGGGAATCCCAACGTCAAACCGGCGACTCGGAAAAAAGTCTTAGATGTGATTGAACGCTTGGATTACCGTCCGAACGCTGTAGCACGTGGATTGGCTAGTAAGAAGACCACGACTGTCGGTGTTATCATCCCAGACGTGACCAACATCTACTTTTCAGCTCTGGCACGTGGAATTGATGATATTGCCATGATGTATAAATACAATATTATTTTAACCAACTCTGATGAAAATGGCCGCAAAGAAGTGCAGGTACTTAACACTTTAATGGCAAAACAAGTTGATGGCATTGTCTTTATGGGCAACGACATCAGTGACGAGGTTCGTAAAGAATTCGAACGTTCTAAAACGCCAATCGTTCTTGCAGGGTGTGTCGATGATCAGGATAAAATGCCAAGCGTGAACATTGACTATACTGCTGCCGTGGAAGAAGCCACTAAGAATTTGATTGATCATGGTAATGAACGGGTTGCTTTTGTTTCTGGCAGCTTAGATTATCCAATCAACCGGGACTATCGTCTGAAAGGTTACAAACAAGCGTTGAAAAAAGCGGGCTTACGCTATGATGAAAAATTGGTTTTTGAAACCGATTATTCTTATAAAGCCGGCCAACTTTTGCAGCCAGCTTTGCAATCCGTTAATGCGACTGCAGCTGTTATCGGTGACGATGAATTAGCTGCTGGTGTGATGAACGGTGTGACGGATGCAGGCTTAAAGGTGCCCGAAGACTTTGAAATTATCACGAGTAATGATACCAAGCTGACCGAAATGGTTCGGCCAAAGATGTCGTCAATTACTCAACCACTGTATGATATTGGTGCTGTGGCTATGCGGCTACTGACTAAATTGATGAATAATGAACCAGTGGAAAATAAGACTGTCTTATTACCATATGGCTTAATGAAACGTGCATCAACTCACTAGTCATGGGTGTTGAATGGGCAGGCTTAACACGATCTTCTGATTGAAGGTAGCGTAGGCCTGCTTATTTTTGTAAAAATTTGTTGGAGGGGTGACTTATGAAGCGAGGAGCAATACTATTATCAGCCGAATCAGTTCTGGCGACTATCGTCATCTTAACGCTAACCTCAATCGTTGGACGCCTAGTATCAGCGGGGGTACCGGCAGTTTCTCAAATGGGGGCGCAGGTCATCACCGAGTTATTGGCTGTAGGTTGCTGGTGGGGACTCAATCGTGGGTACCCTAAGGCCAAGGTTAGCTGGTGGCGTAGTAGTGAACGTCATCAGTGGCTATTGATTTTACCCGTAATCGTTGTCTTACTGGGGGATTCAACGTTGAACCCACAGTTTCATGTCACACTTGGCCGCGTCATGATGGCTGTTCTTTTGGGCTTTTCGGTTGGTCTGTTTGAGGAGTACGTTTTTCGAGGGATATTAGTCAGTGCACTCCGCCAGCGCTACCACGTGGGACCATTATGGACCGTTTTTTTAAGTGGCTTGATGTTTAGTTTGGTTCACTTGGTGAACGCCACCGGTGGCAGTTTGACCATGACGCTGGTTCAAATGCTTGAAGCCATTGGCCTAGGATCGTTTTTCGCAGCGATTTACTTAGTAACGGGTAGTCTTTGGTTACCGATTATTGCACACGGTCTGATTGATGGGTTTGATGCATTGGCTTTTGGAACGTTAAGTAACACTGCTGGGATGAGTATCTGGACCAGCCTGGTATACACGATTGTTTTCGGTGTGGCGGCGTATTGGCTGCTCAAAACAAAGCATTTCAATGTCGTGATTACAACGGGCGGACACTCAGATTTGAACTTTAAACATCGGTCAGTTGAAGCACGGCCTGCTATCGTACAGCAACCTATTTCACGTGTTAAAACGCTGATTGCGATTGCTATCCCCCTAGTAGAACTTGGGTTAGGCGCGGTTGTTGCGGATATTACTACTAATAAATGGCTTCGCGTTATTTTAGTCGATTTGATTTTCTTTGCGGGCTTGTGTCTTGCTGTTTATTTATATCGTGACGTGCTAGTCAGCCACTGGCAGCGGTTCAGGTCGCACATAGGGATGGGACTACTTGTGGCAATCGGTGGTGTTTTGCTTGCCTACTTTGTTTTGACGGTGGTGCGGCAGGCGTTGCAAGCCATCGGCGTCGCTAGTTCTGAGGCACTGAATGTTTTGAGCATTCAATCGGCTGGCATGGCATTAGTGGCTAGTTTAACTACTTTAATGGCACCGTTTGCTGAAGAAATTGTTTTTCGACACGCGTTGTTTTATCAGTGGCGTGGGCGCGGTGTACTGACTTGGGTGATGCTGGTGATTTCTTCCATTGCGTTTGGTTTGGTACACTGGAATAATTTTCATGGTCAGCTGGTTCAGATGATTCCATACATGTGCGTAGGTGCGTTGTTTGGTTTGATTTACTATTTTTCAAGAAATATTTGGCAAGTCATTTTGACGCATTTTTTATTTGATATCATTCAAGTAATTGCCGTTATTGCAATGTTTATCTTAGCAATCGTTCAGCGGGGATAGAAAACTTTACCGGTTTCATTGCTGACAGGTTGTATTGAAATTCACCGCGTGATATTATAATAAGGTCTGTGTAAACGAATATATTATATGAAAAGAGGAGTCGTGAAATGTCAGGACATTCAAAATGGCATAACATCCAAGGACGTAAAAACGCCCAAGATGCTAAGCGTGGAAAAATTTTCCAAAAAATCTCACGTGACTTATATCAAGCCGCTAAAGCAGGTGATCCTGATCCAGCAAACAACCCTCAACTTCGTTTGGTGATGGATAAGGCTCGTGCTGCTAACATGCCTAAGGATAACGTTCAACGCGCTATCGATAAGGCTTCTGGTGTTGGCGGTGCCAAGTTCGAAGAAATCACTTATGAAGGCTACGGTCCTGGTGGGACTGCTATCATGGTGGCCGCTTTGACCGATAACAAGAACCGGACTGCCGCTGCTGTTCGTTCCGCCTTTACACACCATGGTGGAGCTTTAGGTGCTGCTGGTTCAGTTTCTTATATGTTTGATCGTAAGGGCTACATCGTTATCTTACGTGATGGCCTAGATGCCGATGAAGATACGGTTTTGATGGATGCACTTGACGCTGGTGCCGATGACATGAAGACCAGCGATGATCAATTCGAAATCTTCTCAGATCCATCGAGCTTAACTGCAGTCCGTGATGCACTGCAAGAAAAGTATAACTTGGATACTGCTGAAGTTCGGATGTTCCCAGAGAACACTACCGAAGTTCCAGAAGACAAAGTTTCTCAATACCAAGGTTTGATTGATGAACTTGAGTCAAACGATGATGTTTCTGATGTTTACGAAGCAGCTACGTTGCCTGAAGGCGTCGAATAATTGAACTGATTAAAAAGTCGTTCCCATAAAAGGGACGGCTTTTTTTGTTCTCTCTCAAACTACCGTTGTGTTATCAGCGTAGTTAGGCACAGGAGGATAAAAGTAATGATAGAAGAATTAGGCCAAATGCTTTTGAGCGCCGCAGTTGCATCCGGCAGTTCAGACCTCTACATTCAACCCGTTCATGATACTTATAAGGTGTTTGAACATCATGGTAATGGGTTATCATTGGTCAGAGAATTAACAATTAATGAGGGCCAGCAGTTGATTGCTCATTTTAAGTACCGAGCAAACATGGCAATTACTGAAACGAGGCGACCACAATTAGGAGCATTAACCTTGATGGTAGCCGGTCAAACGGTTCATTTAAGATTATCCAGTGTCGGTAATTTTATCAATCAAGAGTCGCTTGTGATTCGGCTGTTACTGCCCCTGGAAGAGCAACACTTAGCTTACTTAATGCCAGAACAGTTGGCAACCTTACACGAGTGGAGTTTGCTGCGAGGGTTGCTACTATTTGCCGGCCCCACAGGTTCAGGGAAAACCAGTACGATTTATCATTTAGCCAAAAAGTTGAGTGAATCGCTGTCTGTACTTTCAGTTGAAGATCCCACTGAAATCGTCGCACCGGATTTTTTGCAGTTACAGGTAAATCCAGCAGCTGATATGAGTTATCAGGCCTTGATCAAAGTGGCGTTGAGACATCGACCCGAGGTATTGATCATCGGCGAGATTCGGGATCATGAAACGGCTCAAGCTGCAATTGACGCCGCATTAAGCGGTCACCTAGTATTAAGCAGTGTCCATGCTCAGACAGCCAAGGGTATCGTTACTCGCTTAAGCCAGTTAGGAATTGATTCAGCGGCCATTAACCAGGCAGTGGTGGGTGTGGCTTATCAACGGCTATTACCAACTAACGCAGGCGAAATGAGCGCGTTGCTGGATCTTGCTAGTGGCCCAGTAGATAAATGGGGACAAACCACCGCAATGACACCTCAGTGGGAGGAGAATCTAAGACATGCAAGAGATAACGACCAAATTTCCACAGCAGTCTATCGACGATTTAAAGCAGGTTAAACCTTGGTCAATCAGTACTCAGGCCAAAATTTTCCAAACGATCAGTGACCTATTGCTGGTGGGCTTTTCTGTGCGACACGCAATTCGGTTTTGCGAAGTCTTGTATAAACCGCAAATGGCCGATTTACGTTGGATCAACGAACACCTCCATGCCGGTTATACCGTGAGTCAAACCTTTGAACCCTTTGTGGATGATCAAATCGGGTTACAGTTGCGGCTGGCAGAAGAACATGGTCAGCTAATACGGAGTTTGGGGCAGGTGAGTCGTTTGCTACAGACGGCGCATCAACGCCATCAAAAAATTAAACGTCTGCTGCAGTACCCACTAATCTTAGCAGTCATATTAGTGATCATCATTACCGGGATGAAATTAGTTATTTTACCTCAAATTGAGGCGCTTGCGGCTTCTAATCAGACACATTCGACAAATTGGTGGTGGGGTATTGTGATCTTGCCATTAATACTGTTGCTTTTTTGCGCGTATCAGGCGATTAAACAGCAGCCAATCTTAAAACGGGTGGAGCAAACCGCTCGACTACCAATCCTTGGGCCAATTATCAAAGGCTACTATGGCTATTATTTTCTAGCAACGCTTACGATAATGTTTCAAGGCGGGCTGGGTTTTCAAGAGATTTTGCTGACACTTCGTAAAGCTAAAACGACGACGCTTTTATATCAGCTAGGCGGTAAATTAGAAACCGCGCTAGCTGCTGGTTTACCACTTTCTGAAGTCTTAATGCAATTTCATTTTTTACCAAACGAACTGCAATTACTGTTTCAAAGCGGTAAACCACAGGCAGAGTTAGTTAAAGAACTCACTGCTCTGACTGAACTTTATTATCAGCGGCTTACTAATCGTTTAGAAGTCATGATGACCTGGATTCAACCGTTATCATTTATTTTGATTGGCGGAGTTATCATTGGGGCTTATGCCAGCTTATTCTTGCCCATGTACCATACGATTGGAGGACTATAATGCAGCGAAAAAAGAATGGCTTTACTTTAATAGAAATGACAATTGTTCTCTTTATTATTGGCCTACTTATCTTAATAATCGTTCCTAATATTAGCCACCAAAAGAACCGAGCGAATACGGTTCACACCGGTGCAATGACCACTGTGGTTCAGACGCAATTGGACACCTACCTGGATACAGCAGAGAAGAAAACGGCGAGCTTAGAGGAACTGCAAAAAGCCGGCTATCTCACTGATAAACAAGTTAAGATTGCTGTCAAAGAAGGGATCAAAATTAATGGTGACGAAGTTAAAGTCGGTTCGTGAAGGATTTACGATGATTGAGATGCTGGTGACGTTAGTGATTGTAAGCAGTATTTTGGTTCTCGTTATGGTTGGTAGCCAGCGATTTTCCCGCTCATCATTGCAAACCGAGCGGGCGTTTTGGGAAAGTTTTGATGGTTATTGGAAACAAGCCCTTTATGAGGCTCAATACCATGGTCGTAGCACCGATATTAGTTTGGAAGATGGCTCACCAGTTATTTTTCGAACAGCCCAGAAAGAGAAAACACTGAGGATGCCACGAAGCCTTCATCCAGAACGATTTGAGAAAATCGCGATTCGTTCCGATGGTACCACTTCACCGCGGACGGTGACGGTTAAATCAGATATTGATCAGTGTACTTATCGATTGGTCATTCAAATGGGTTGGGGGGTCTATCATGTTGATCGTGAAGCAGCGTAAGCGGGCATTCGTCTTGAGTGATGCCTTAATGGGATTAGTCTTGATTAGTGCCGGATTGATTTTCTATGTTCAGGTGCAAACAACCATGGAAAACCAATTGGAGCAACGACAGGAGCATGTTCAACAGTTACGACATCAATATGAAGCTCAGTTAAAGCAAGAAAAACGGGTGATGAAATGAAAGCTGGCTTTACATTGATTGAAACGCTAATCGCATTGGTAGTAACCGCATTAGCCCTATTAAGCTTGCAATTCGGCTTTCAAATGTTAGCAGTGCGTCCTCAGCAAAAACATGATGAGCAATTGGCTTGGTACCATATGCTGGGAGAGTTGGAAGGCAATCAGTACCGGTTTACTTTAGACAAGGTTAATTCGTATGAAGCACAGCTTGAACCTCATACGGATAAGAAACGCACTTATTTGTTGAGGGGGCATGATGACAATCTTATCTTGACGACGGATAAGGGGGGATATATGCCACTTTTTACAGGAATGACTGATTATCAGCTCGGGGTCGACCATCGTCACTTAAAAATCGAGGTCAATACCAAACTGCAACATTTTTCGGCCACCACTGCCATTGGAGAACATGATGAATAATCGCCAGGGATTCGTGACCATTCTTGCCCTGCTTTTTTTGATTTTATTAAGCGGTATCTTACTTTTTCAGTTACAGGGTTATCAACATCAAGTACAGGCCTATCATATTTTGATTCAACACTATGAACAACAATTAAGAGCTAAATAAGCAAAGACGTCGTTAAATTTCACCTGTTCGCTTGAATTAACGGACGAATATTTGTAAACTTATATTTGTGCGGAAAAACCAATAGGACAGGAGGTTGACAATTCTGGCTATTAAAGAAACAGAGGCGTTTTTTAAAGTGCTCGATGAATCAAGTGAGTTACTTAAAGAAGCGCTCTCGACGTCTTATCTAGACGCCTTTATTGAATCTGGTGATAATCTGATTGACGGACACGTTCAGGTAGAAGACGGTCGACCGGATGATAAGGTTGTGCAGCAACTTCAGGGCCTTTACGACTCTGTTGATCGCACTCAGCTGAATCCAGAAACCGTGCGCCAAGGTATTCAGCTATCAATGTTGAAGGCTATGCGTGAGGATGACATTCAGGGTAATCATCAAATGACTCCTGATAGTATCGGGATGGTCATGGGGTATTTAGTCATTCGGCTGGTTGAAAAGCAAAACCGATTGACGATTCTTGATCCAGCTGTTGGGACCGCCAATTTATTGACGACGATTATCAACCAGTTGAAGGATGCGACCCATGAACATGTCGCTGCTATTGGGATTGATAACGACGAGTCACTGTTGTCAGTGGCCGACATTAGTACGACTCTGCAAGATGCTTCAGTGACGCTAATGCACCAAGACGCACTGGGAGAATTACAGATTCCAGAGGCTGATCTAGTGGTGTCTGATCTGCCGATTGGTTATTATCCACTTGATGAAAAGGTGACAAATTTTAAGACACACGCGCAATCAGGCCATTCCTATGTCCATCATTTATTGCTGGAACAAGCAATGCGCTACGTGAAGCCTGGTGGTTATGGTGTCTTTTTGGTTCCAAGTCAGTTGTTTTCAACCACGGAATCCAAGGGGCTTTTGTCTTGGCTTCAAGATGAGGCTTATTTGCAAGGGTTGTTGGCACTGCCAAAGGATCTCTTTACTGCTCAGCAATCAGCAAAATCAATTATGCTGTTGCAGCGGCATGGTAAAGATGTGAAGCAGGCTGATAAGGTCATGATTGGCGAATTTCCGTCATTTAAAGATCAAACCGCATTTTCAAAGTTCATAGCAGAAATGGTTGACTGGGAACTAAATGATTTACTAAAGCGTTAACATAAGGAGATTATCGTATGGGAAAAACACTTGCCGTCAATGCAGGAAGTTCAACATTAAAGTTTAAGTTATTTGAAGTACCATCAGAAAAAGTGATTACCAGTGGTGTAATCGAACGAATTGGTTTGAAAGACTCAATCGTTACCATCAAGTATGGTGATGGTCAGAAGTTTGAGAACGTCCAAGACGTTGATGACCACGAACAAGCCATCAATTTGATGCTTGATAAATTGATTGAATTAAAGATTATTGCTAACTACAACGAAATTACTGGTGTAGGTCACCGGGTCGTTGCCGGTGGTGAATTCTTCACGGATTCAGTCTTAGTAGACGATGACGTTTTGAAGAAGATCGAAGATTTAGCTGAATATGCGCCACTGCACAACCCATCCGAAGCTATGGGTATTCGGGCATTCAGAAAGATTTTGCCAGATGTTCCTAACGTGGCAGTATTTGATACGTCATTCCATACCACGATGCCAAAGACGAACTACATGTATGCTATTCCTTACGAATACTACGAAAAGTATGGCGCTCGTAAGTACGGTGCGCATGGGACTAGTCACCGTTACGTTGCCAGCCGTGCTGCTGAGATGTTGGGTAAGCCTTTAAAGGATTTGAAGTTGATTACCTTGCATATTGGTGCTGGTGCTTCAATTACTGCGGTTAAGAACGGCAAGTCTTTTGATACTTCCATGGGCTTCACGCCGTTAGCTGGTATCATGATGGCCACCCGTTCAGGAGATATCGACGTTTCGTTGGTCACTTTCTTAATGGAAAAATTAAACATTAAGGATCCTAACGACATGATCAACATTTTGAACAAAAAATCAGGTTTACTGGGTGTATCAGAATATTCAGCTGATATGCGTGACCTTGAAAAGGTTCAAGATGACAACGAGAAAGCACACCTTGCTCGTGATATGTACATCAACCGAATCGTTCGTTACATTGGCCAATACATCGCTGAGATGAACGGTGTTGATGCCATTGTCTTTACGGCCGGTGTTGGTGAAAACGATATTCCTATTCGTCAAGAAGTTGCCGATAAATTAAGTTACTTTGGGATTGCAGTTGATCCTGAAAAGAACCATATTCGCGGCGTTGAACGTGATTTATCAACGGCGGATGCAACGGTTAAAACGTTGTTAATTCCTACTGACGAGGAATTAATGATCGTTCGTGACGTTGAACGGTTAACTAAATAAGCATCATTGATCCGGATAAAAGGACTTGATTCGTTGAATCGAGTCCTTTTTTACGTTGGAAAGGCATATACTTCACTTTCTTTCAACCATAAATCATAAGCGTGCATTCTCTTCACCCATAAGTGAAGAAACATCATCAAAGCGATAATGGTGATAATAACGCGAATATGTGAGGTCATCATCGTCATAATTCTGGCTTTTGAGTTGATTCGTCAACAAACCGCTACTTTTCACGTGTATAATGGACTTCCATGAAGGAGTGATGAGTAATATGGTAAAAACACAACCTGTCAAACAGCAATCAAGAGGGTTAAAGAACCGTCATGTTCAAATGATTGCTTTAGGCGGTACGATTGGTACGGGACTTTTCTTAGGCGCCGGACAATCAATTCATTTAACAGGACCTTCAATTTTATTGGCGTATTTAATTGCCGGTATCGCGTGCTTTTTACTCATGCGAGCACTTGGTGAGCTGTTATTAACTGATTTAAGTGCCCATTCTTTCATTGATTTTATTCGAAAATATCTGGGTGAACGCTGGAGTTTTATTGCTGGGTGGACCTATTGGGTCTGTTGGCTAAGTATCGCCATGGCTGACTTGACAGCGTCAGGCCTCTACATGAAATTCTGGTTTCCAAACTTACCACAATGGGTGACGGGTTTAATGTTCTTGCTGATTCTAGTATTGATCAATGCCATCACGGTGGAAGCTTTCGGAGAAACTGAATTTTGGTTTGCAATCGTTAAAGTAGCCGCCATTATTGCGTTGATTGCGGTTGGGGTTGTTCTCGTAGTGATTCAATTTAAAACGCCGGTAGGCCATGCTTCAGTGATGAATTTAGCGCATGGTAGCTTTTTTGCCCACGGTGCAAAAGGGTTCTTCCTGTCGTTTCAGATGGTTTTGTTTGGTTTTATTGGTATTGAAATGGTGGGGATGACCGCCTCTGAAACTAATGATCCGAAAATCATCATTCCTAAGGCCATTAACGAAATCCCTATGCGGGTAATTTTGTTTTATTTAGGCTCATTGATGGCTTTGATGTGCATTTATCCATGGCACTATATTTCACCGAACCAGAGTCCCTTTGTAGAAGTCTTTGCTGCAATCGGGATCAAATCAGCGGCTGCTATCATTAACTTTGTGGTACTAACAGCTGCGGCGTCAGCATGTAACAGTGCTTTGTTTACGACTGGACGGATGCTCTTTTCACTGTCTTATGGTGGCAAGACAAAACTGTCAAAACGCTTAACTAAAATGTCGAAAGCGCAAGTACCCGTCAATGCGATGCTCTTTTCGGCAGTAATCATTGCCGTGGTGGTATTGCTGAACTTCTTTATACCTGGTAAAGTGTTTACCTTGATTTCCAGTATTGCGACCACTTGTTTCCTGTTCATTTGGGGCTCGATTATTTTGGCTCACATTAAGTACAAACGGGAAGCTAAAGCTGGAAAGCAAAAACAAGTGAACTTTAAAATGCCGTTTGCCCCATATTCCGACTACTTCGTATTGTTGTTTTTGATCATGGTGGCAGTTATTTTACTATTTAGATTTGAAACGTTGGTTGCTCTGATTGGTTCCGTAATTTGGCTCTTTGCCCTTTGGTTGTTTAAGAGTGGTATTGATCGGGCGGAAGCAGATAAGCCACACCGTTTGAAATAAGATTAAAACCGGGACTTGGAGTTCCGGTTTTTTTGTGCAGTGCCTTCTATTTCGACCAGTAGATTCAACTTAGTTACTTTCCTATCTGAGGGGTAACATGGTAGACTTAAAGCATGGTGTTTTTTTAAAATTAAAATCATTTTGAACAAAGAAGGGGTCAGCGTGCAACTGTATTTCACCGCAGATACGCATTTTTTTCATAAGGACTTACTCGGTAATTCAGATTTTGCGCCAAGACCATTTAATTCGGTAGCAGAAATGAATCAGACGATTATTGATCATTGGAATGCTCGGGTAACGCCAGAAGATACAGTTTATCACCTAGGCGATATTGCACTGTACTTCATTCGGCCAGAGCGGGCAGCTGAGGCCGCCATTTTAGATGTATTGAATCAGTTAAATGGTCATTTGGTGCTCATTAAAGGTAACCATGATAATCGTGCGCTGTTTAAGTATCTAGCTCAGCATAATTATACTTATGGTGGCAAACCCAAATTCGAATTTCACGATGTTGGTGCCATTATCAAGGTTAACCATCGGCAGTACTATATGACGCATTATCCGATGATGATGGGTATTGTTAAGCAGATTATTAATTTGCACGGCCATATTCACCATTATTCGGTTAACGTGAAAGAAGACATCAACGTTGGTGTTGATACGCCTGAAACAGATTATTTAAAAGAAAAGCCACCGTTTGGGACACCCTTTTCAATGGCTGAAATCGAAGAAATGGTTGCAGGTAAATATAACGATTTTCAGAAGAGAAGATAGCAGAGGAGTGGGGTATGACTGAGAAGATTACAATTTTACACACTAATGACCTGCATTCGCACTTCGAAAATTGGCCTAAGATCCGCCGCTATTTGCTTGAAGAACGGCAGCGGTACGAAGCAGCTGGCAACCAAGTACTGACCTTTGACATTGGTGATGCAATGGATCGTGCGCACCCGTTAACGGAAGCAACTGACGGTCAGTTTAACGTAACGCTAATGAATCAGATTCATTATGATGGCGTGACGATCGGCAATAACGAAGGTTTGGGCAACTCTAAAGACCAATTAGTGCACATGTATGACCATGCCAATTTTGACGTTATTTTGGGCAATTTACTGAATGCACCGAAGATTATGCAACCTAAATGGGCACTTCCTGGAAAGGTGATCAAGACGAAAGCCGGTACTCGAGTATTGGTATTAGGTTTAACCGCACCTTATACGTTGACTTACCCATTGCTCGGCTGGGAACCCATTTCGGTGGAGCGGATGCTGCCATATTTGCTAGAGCGGTTTAAAGGTCAGTATGACTGTACAATTTTACTGTCGCACCTTGGACTGGATGTGGATCGCGCTATCGCCAAACGGTTTCCTGATATTGATGTGATTTTAGGCGCACACACCCACCATTTATTACCACATGGTGAGCATGATCAATCGGCGCTACTGGGAGCGGCTGGAAAATACGGCGAGTATGTTGGCACGATTCAGTTGGAGTTGTCTGATCATTATATTGTAAAGTCATCAGCTTCAGTTGTTCAAACGGCTAATCTTCAGGCAGCTACTGGTGATCGACAGGAAATCGAAGGCTATGAAGACCAGGGTGAGCAGCTACTAGACGCGCAAAAAGTGGCTGATCTACCGGTAAAGATGGAAAAGAATTGGCAGGGACATTCACGGTTGATCAGTGAAGGGTTAGCTGCTCTGGAAGATTACGCGGGTACGGATGCGGCTATTTTAAATGGCGGTTTGTTCTTGCAAGACTTGCCTGCAGGGATTATTTCGCGAAATCATCTGCATCAGATGTTGCCGCACGCCATGCATGTAATGAAAGTTACCTTAAGCGGAGATAATCTGTGGCGGTTGATTCAGGAAATGGAAAAGAACCGACGCTTTTTGGTACGGTTTCCAATTAAGGGAATGGGTTTTCGTGGTAAGGTGTTTGGTGCGCTGAATTATTCGGGGATTACCTACAATGACCATGATGGCTCTGTTCTTTTTCGTGGCGAACCATTGTCGCCATTACGCACTTATACGGTGGCCATGCCAGACCACTACCTCTTTATTCCGTTCTTTCCCACGATTTCAATTGTTGGGCAAAATGAAATTTTATATGGTAAGCTTTTAAGAACAGTTTATGGTGACTATCTCGCCAAACAATATCCGATTAGAAAGGAGGATGATCATGGATAAGAAATCAATGCAAACCTTAATTGATGATGCACGTGCCAGCAGAGAACCTGGTGGCGTTATCGTTGCCGTTGATGAAACGCATTACCAGATCAACGAACATCCCTATGAATTGGTAGTAAATTACCGCGATGCCTTTGATCGAGTAGAATTGAGTGACCGGTTTAACACGTATTTTTCCCGATACGATTATTTAGTTGGGGACTGGGGCTTTGGTCAGTTACGCTTACGTGGTTTTTATGATGATAAGCGCAACGTGGCTGGTGAATTGAAGATTGGTGTCCTGCAAGATTATCTGGACGAAGCCTGCAATACGGGCTGTCCTTATTTTGTCATGCATAATGCGGATGCTAAGGTGGTGATGCCTAAGCGCAGTTCTAAACCCCGTGAAGGCAGTCACCGTCCCAATCGAAATCAAGCTAATAAGAACCAAACGAGTAAAAATCAAAGCAATAATGGTCGACAGCAAAATCGTAATCGTTCTGCGAACCGGACAAAGAACGTACAGCAGAGCGAGAATAAGACTGAACGGCCAAATTCGACCCGTCAACAGCATACAAAACGAACAAGTCGGCCAAATAACGGTCAGCAAAAGGCCTATACTGTGGAAAAGGTTAAACCTATTAAGAAGACACCGGTCAGCCAACGACATGGCGCTATTAAAACGGTTGGGCACAGTCAGCACCGCAAATTTACTATTCGAGAAAAAGAGGACTAGGGTTTCATGCAAAAACATTATGATGGTTACTTTATCGATCTCGACGGGACAGTTTACGCTGGTAAGCGTCGAATTCCTGCTGCAAAACGGTTTGTTGAACGTTTACAGGCAGCGGATAAGGATTTTCTGTTTGTGACCAATAACACCACCAAATTACCCGTTGATGTCGTCGACAATTTGGCAACTAATCACGATATTCATGTTAGACCGGAGAACGTGTATACGGCCGGCTTAGCAACGGCAGACTACGTAGCGGGAATTGCTGAAGCAGGACAGAACAAAGTTTATATTATTGGTGAAATCGGATTGATTCAGGCGTTCTTGGATAAGGGATTTGAATTGAGCGAACACCACCCAGATTTTGTGGTGGTGGGTCTGGATTCAGATGTGACCTACCATAAATTCGAGATTGCGACGTTGGCTATCCGTGCTGGTGCGAAGTTTATTGGGACCAATCCGGATTCCAATATTCCAAACGAAAGAGGGATGCTGCCCGGTGCGGGATCCTTAGTCGAGATGGTGGCCTACACCACTCAGCAACGGCCAATTTACATTGGTAAACCTGAGACTATTATCATGGCCAATGCGTTGAAGAAGATTGGATTAGAAAAATCCCAGGTCATCATGGTTGGCGATAATTACAAGACTGATATCACAGCTGGTATTCGTTTTGGTATGGATACGCTGTTAGTGTATACGGGCTTGTCTACGCGTGAACAGGTATCACAACAAGAAGTGGCGCCTACGTATGAAATTAATAATTTAGATGAATGGTCGGTTGAGGATGATTAAGGTGAGATTAAAAGTGACATTTCAATGGATCGCACTTTTTTTAGCGATCATTTCGCTGGTCATATTTTTAACGATCAACAGTGTATGGCTTTATTGGCTAAACGTTAAATTAGGGCATTTATCCAAAGTTGTTCAAGTATCTACTGGTCGAATCATCCAAAATTATTTACAGCTACTGGGATATTTGCAATTACCGTGGATCACCAGACTGGACATGATGGACTTTCCAACTTCTCCTAGTGGCCTACAGCACTTCATCGATGTTAAACACTTATTTTTATTAAATAACGGTGTCTTGATTGTGACGATTTGGCCAGCAATTCATTTCTTGCGGTCATTGTCCGTTAAGAAAATGCTCTGGAAGCTCATTCGACCTTTTCAGACAGCTGCTGTTGTGCCGGTTTTGGCGGCGTTACTAATGCTGATTAATTTTAACCAGTTCTTCATTGAGTTTCATAAGCTTTTATTTCGTAATTCAGATTGGCTATTTGATCCCCGATTTGATCCAGTCATCCTTGTTTTACCAGAAAGTTTTTTCTCACAGTGTTTCTTACTGGCATTTGGCTTGTTTGAGTTAACGATGGTGTGGGGAATCTGGCAAGGGAGACGCGACTTTTTAGACAAATAAAAAAACTCTAGTGTGGTCTTAATAGACCGGCTAGAGTTTTTTGAGATTAATCTTTGCTGACTTGGGTACGACTTTTAAGCAAACCCACAAACGCTGGAATCATTGAAACAACGATGATTCCAAGGACAACCAGTGAGAAATGGGCTTTAACGAAGTCGATGTTACCGAAGAAATAGCCGCCACCGCAACACAATAGTACCCAACAGATACAAGCGGGGATGTTATAGCGTAAGAAGGAACGGTATTTGTAATTTGATGTTGCTGCCACAAACGGGACAAAAGTTCGAATGATTGGCATGAAGCGAGCCAAGAAAATAGCGATTTTACCGTGTTTTTCAAAGAACTTTCTGGCTGAAGCTAAGTTTTCTTCCTTTATGAAACGACTAAAGAATGGGTGGTGTGTAATTGCGATACCGGCCCGACGCCCAATAAAAAAGTTTGATGAATCACCACCGATGGAAGCCACTAAGAAAATGGCTGCAAACGCGAGAATGCTGAGGTGGTAATCAGGGTTAGCTGCTAAAGCTGCAGCTGCGAAGAGTAGCGAATCGCCAGGTAAGAATGGCAGTATGACTGCACCAGTTTCAACGAAAATAATCAGAAAAAGTATGCCGTATGACCAGCCACCAAACGTGTTTACGATAGTAATCATGTGACTGTCAATGTGGAGCACGAAATCAATCAATTGACCCATAATTTAGAATGTTTCCTTTCACATGTAAGTTGCTGATATTGTATCAGAGAATCTGGGCTGGTAAAAGCACTTCTGATGGATTTAAGCGAATCGTAACTTTAGGAGTGATTGATGGTGGATAATTTGTTAAGGTAGTTATCTGTAATAGTACAGGGATTGTGGTACAATTCCATATGACCCATTAACTAGTTTAGACGGTAGCAAGACCGCGTTATCCGGTGTCTGAGACTTGCTTTTCGTCTTATTTCATGGATAATAGATATGAAAGAAAACTTGGAGGTATAAATGTGAACTATCCACAGTTACAACCCGATAAGGCTGAAGGCCCCCGGGCAACCATCCATTCGTCAATGGGTGACGTTGTGATTCAGTTATTTCCAGAACAAGCACCTAAGGCAGTAGAAAACTTTGTGACACTCGCCAAGAAAAACTACTATGATGAAGTTATTTTCCATCGCGTAATCAACGACTTTATGGTTCAAGGCGGTGACCCAACAGGCACAGGAATGGGTGGTTCCAGTATTTGGGATGAACCCTTTGAAGATGAGTTTTCCAAGGAACTTTACAATCTTCGCGGCGCAGTTTCAATGGCTAACAGTGGTCCTAATACCAATGGCAGTCAGTTCTTTATTGTTCAGAATCAGCATATGTCTCAACAGTTGACGCAACAGATGAAGGATGCACACTTTCCCGAAGAAATCGTGACGGCTTACCAGAGTGGTGGTACACCATGGCTTGATTTTAGGCATACGGTTTTTGGCCAAGTGGTCGAGGGTATGGATGTTGTCGATCAGATGGCTACGGTGAAAACGGATGAGTCCGATAAACCACTAGAAGACATCGTGATTGAATCCGTCTCTATTGAAGATTAGATTGAACTGACGAAAGGCTTGGGGCACGTTGGCCTCAAGCCTTTTGTCTATTATATGTAGAAAAGAGGTTTTAGTCATGCGAATAGGTGATCACGTACACGGAACGATTACAGGTATTCAGCCGTATGGTGCGTTTGTTAATCTTGGCAATGATGTTCAGGGACTGATTCACATTTCTGAGTGTCATTATGGGTTTGTTAAAGATATCCACGATTACTTATCGGTAGGCGATGAGATCGATGTTGTCGTTTTAGATATTGACGAGTTTACTGGAAAGATTTCTTTATCGTTGAGATGCTTGGAAGAAACGCAAGCGCCCTTAGCACCGGTTGCCCCTCAGAACGAAAATCGGCATCGTCACTATTGGACCAGTCGTAACGTTCATGAAGGGTTTAAGCCGATCCAAAAACGCAGACAGGCATGGGCTCAGGAAGCTCTTAAAGAGTTTGTTGCAAAATAATTTGGTTATTTTATTATTTGTGCTTGACCCTGCCGCTAATAGCTGGTATTATTTTACCTGTTGTTAAAGAACGCATTATTAATTATTTGAATTTATATTCAGGCATTTAATATTCAAACGTTCTTACATTCGGCAATTAGTATCATAATTGAGCAGCTGATGTGAATGAATAAAGATTCAAAAAGTTGTTGACATCGAATTACATCTTGGTTATACTAATTAAGTCGAGTAAAGA
>NZ_BAAKGN010000063.1:0-32430 GCF_059704265.1 Secundilactobacillus sp. MJ173 | reverse complement strand
TTTAACTCGTGTCAGTTTTGGAATAGCGGGTAAATGGCCTCCTCTTTTGTTTTCTCATAACGGTCTTAAATCTGCTTGCAATTTTAGACCTGACGCTGTAAATTTAAGCTATAGTTGCACCCAAAAGGAGTGTTTAATTGATGAAGGTTAAATTTAATGGTGAAGAAGTTGAATTAGAAGGTAACCCACCGCAAGTTGGTGACCAATTACCAAAGTTTAAGTTGTTCAATCAAGATGGTGAGAAGGTTAAGATGGCGCAGCTGATTGGTAAGCCGCTGGTGCTTTCAATCGTGCCAGATTTGCAAACACCTGTCTGCAGCACGCAAACGCATAAGTTTAATCAGCAGGCCGATCATTATCCGGATGCAACCTTTGTGACGATCTCAAATAATACCATTGCACAGCAAAAAAACTGGTGTGCAGCGGAGGGTGTTATCAACCTGCAAATTCTTTCTGATGAGGAGTTATCGTTTGGCTACGCGTCTAATTTGTATCTCCCTAACATGGGTGTCTTGACCCGTGCTATTCTAGTCGTTGATGCTGATGGTAAAATCACCTATGAAGAAATTGTTGCGGACGTTGCTCATGAGCCAGATTATATTGCGGCGTTAAATGCATTAGAAAAATTAACATCTAGAGTTGACGAGTAGCCTAAAAATGGCTATCATATCGAGTATAAGCAATGAGCAAGAGAGTCAGTCAAAAAGTTTCGCGCAGAGAGAAAGTCCATGGCTGAAAGACTTTTCGAACAATTGATTGCCGGTAGCTTGCGAGCTGTCAGACTGAACGTATAGTAAGTCTGACCGGAGTGACATCCGTTAACGATTGTTATTAAGAGGGGTTAACAGCCCAATTTAGGTGGTACCGCGAAAAGCATTTCGTCCTATTTTTATAGGATGAGGTGCTTTTTTTCTTACATAGCAATCGAATAAGAAAGGGAGAGATCAGATGACAGATAAGTCGACAGAAATGCCACCGAAGTACGATCCACAAGCCGTTGAGGCCGGACGTTACGACGAGTGGTTGTCAGAAGGGCTTTTCAAGCCTAGTGGAGATAAAAAAGCAAAACCATATTCAATCGTTATTCCGCCGCCAAATGTTACTGGTAAATTGCATTTAGGTCATGCTTGGGATACGACGTTACAAGATATGCTCATTCGCCAAAAACGGATGCAGGGTTACGATACATTATGGTTGCCAGGGATGGATCATGCTGGTATTGCAACGCAAGCTAAGGTTGAAGCCAAGTTACGTAAACAAGGTATCAGCCGGTATGATTTGGGCCGTGAGAAATTTGTCGATAAAGTCTGGGAATGGAAAGATGAATTTGCCAGCACGATTAAAACGCAATGGGGTAAGCTTGGTCTATCGTTGGATTATTCCCGTGAGCGTTTCACCTTGGATAAAGGGCTGTCAGATGCCGTTAAAAAGGTTTTCGTACAGCTTTATCGCAAGGGCCTGATCTACCGTGGGGAATACATTATCAACTGGGATCCCCAAGCACGGACTGCTTTATCCGATATTGAAGTTATTCATAAAGACGATAAAGGCGCTTTTTATCACATTAAATACAAATTTGCGGATGGTAAAACGACCCTAAATGGCAAGGATTACATCGAAATTGCCACTACGCGTCCTGAAACGATGATGGGTGATACTGCCATTGCGGTTAACGCCAGCGATGAGCGGTACAAAGACGTTGTGGGCAAAAAAGTGATTTTGCCACTTGCTAACCGGGAAATTCCGATTATCACTGACCAGCATGCTGATCCTGAATTTGGGACTGGTGCCGTTAAAATTACGCCAGCTCACGACCCTAATGACTTTTTGGTAGGTAACCGTCATAACTTGGAACGTATCAACACCATGAATGAAGATGCCACCATGAACGAAAATGCGGGTAAGTATGAAGGCTTGACCCGGTTTGAAGCTCGAGAAGCAATGGTCAAAGACCTTCAAGATCAGGACCTAATGCTTTCCATCGAACCAATCGTTCACTCTGTTGGTCATTCAGAACGGACTGGTGTCCAAGTTGAAGCCCGGTTGTCAACGCAGTGGTTCGTTAAGATGAAACCATTGGCAGAACAAGCTTTAAAGAACCAAAAGGGTGACGATAAAGTTGATTTCGTCCCAGAACGGTTTGAAGGAACCTTTACCCACTGGATGGAAAACGTTCATGACTGGGTTATTTCCCGTCAGCTCTGGTGGGGACATCAAATTCCAGCTTGGTACAACAAGAAGACTGGCGAAATCTACGTTGACGAACAGCCACCAAAAGATATTGAAAACTGGGAACAAGATAAAGACGTCTTGGATACGTGGTTCTCAAGTGCATTGTGGCCATTCTCAACTATGGGCTGGCCTGATACGGATGCGCCGGATTACAATCGCTACTTCCCAACTAACACCCTGGTAACCGGATATGATATTATCTTCTTCTGGGTTTCACGGATGATTTTCCAATCCCTCGAATTTACTGGCCGTCGACCGTTTAAGCACGTGTTGCTTCATGGTTTGATTCGTGATGAACAAGGTCGCAAGATGAGTAAATCGTTAGGTAACGGGATCGATCCAATGGATGTTATCGATAAGTATGGTGCTGATGCACTTCGTTGGTTCTTATCCAATGGGTCAACTCCTGGTCAGGATATCCGTTTTGCCTATACGAAGATGGACGCTGCCTGGAACTTTATTAATAAGATCTGGAACGCCAGCCGTTACGTTATCATGAACCTTGGTGAAATGAGCAAGCCGGAACTGCCTGACGAAAGTGAATGGGATTTGGCTGATAAGTGGATCTTAAGCCGATTGAACAAGACGGTGGCACAAGTCACTGAGCAGTTTGATAAGTTTAACTTTGGTGAAGCTGGCCGGGCCCTTTACGATTTCATTTGGAATGACTTCTGTGACTGGTACATCGAAATGAGTAAGGAAATCTTAACGGGTGACGATGAAAAAGCCAAGGCGAATACGCGTAATATCTTGGCTTACGTTTTGGACCAAACCTTACGTTTGCTGCACCCAATCATGCCATTTGTTACCGAGAAGATTTGGCTGACCATGCCGCATGATGGTAAGTCCTTGGTTACCGCTAAGTACCCAGTCGTGCATGATGAATTCGAGAATGCGCAAGCTGAATCACAAATGGCTAACTTGATTGAATTAATCAAAGCTGTTCGGAATATCCGGGCTGAAGCTAATGCACCGATGTCATCAGAAATTGACGTGCTGATCAAGACGGATAATCACGAATTGGCAGACGTGTTTGAAGCCAACCGTGATTACATTGACCGTTTCGCTCACCCTAAGGAATTGACAATTGGTGCCGATGTTAAGGCGCCTAAGCTTGCCATGACCGGGATCATTACCGATGCCGAGATCTATGTACCGCTGGCTGAATTGGTGGACTTGAACGAAGAGGCAGCTCGGTTGAACAAGGAAATTAAGAAGTTCGAAGCCGAAGTTGATCGTGCAAAGAAGAAGTTAAGCAACGAACGTTTTGTTGCCAATGCACCCGATGATGTGGTTGAAAGTGAACGTCAAAAACAAGCCGACAACGAGTCTAAGTTGAAGGCAACACAGGATCGGTTAGCTGCATTAAGAGCTGAACAGTAGTTGTTGCACATGGTATAATAAAATTTAGAATCAAAGGGGCGGGATCAATATTGATTCCGCTCCTTTTTTAAACGAGAAAAGTGGGGTTTGATAAGTCATGGTGAAAAATTACGATGAAGCGTTAAATTTTATTCATGGAAGAACGAAATTTAAAAAAAGCGACCAGTTGAATCGGATGCGCAAATTTTTGGCATTACTGGGTGATCCCCAGAAGGAAATTTCTGCCGTTCACGTGGCTGGCACCAACGGTAAAGGGTCAACAGTGGCGTATTTGCGGGATTTACTGATGTCGCAAGGCTACACGGTAGGGACCTTTACATCACCATTTTTAGTTCGTTTTAACGAACGCATCTCAGTAGATGGGAAACCTATTTCAGACACAACCCTAATTAGCTTAGTTAATCAAGTTCAACCAATCGTTGCTGAATTAGATGAAAATTATCCAGAGGGCGGCCCAACCGAATTTGAGATCATCACAGCAATGATGTTTCTCTATTTTAAAACCCATGTTGACGTTGCCGTGATTGAAGTTGGCATCGGCGGATTACTGGACTCAACCAATGTATTCACACCCGCAGTTTCTGTCATTACGACGATTGGATTCGACCACATGAAACTGTTGGGGAATACCCTGCCGGAAATTGCTGCTCAAAAAGCTGGCATTATCAAACCCGATGTACCAGTTGTGGCTGGACGGCTACCACAGTCAGCCATGCAAGTGGTCGAAAAAACGGCTGCTTCAAATAAGAGCCCATTATATCGGTTGGGTCAAGAGGTTGACGTCAACATTAAATCAGAAGCAGGCTGGCAGGAAAAATTCGACTATCATTTTGGCGATTCCCTGTTTAAAGGGTTAAAAATTAGCATGCTTGGCGACTACCAAGTAGATAATGCCAGTTGCGCTTTAACCGCGTTTATTCTGTATCAAACTCAGAAAAAACAACCCATTAATCGTTCGGCGGCCGTTCGTGCACTGGCTAAAACGGTCTGGGCTGGCCGCTTTGAACCCATTAACCAAGACCCTCTGATTGTTATTGATGGTGCCCACAACGAGCCGGCTGTAGAGGAGTTAACAGCGCTATTAAAGCAACGTTTTCCTGATAATGAAATCTATATTCTGTTTGGCGTACTGGCTGATAAGCAACATGATAAGATGTTAGCCACTTTACGCACGGTACCTAATCTGCATATCGTTTTGACGACCTTTCAGGGACCGGGCAGTCGCGCCGTCACGGACCCCCAAGAATTAGCTGCCCAGTATCAAGACGATCAGCGCATTGAAGTAATGGATAATTGGCAGTTAGCTATTGGGAGGATTTCACAGCGGATGTCCGCTGAAGATCTATTCCTGATCACGGGGTCGTTATACTTTATTTCTGACGTCCGAGCGTTCTTTAAAGAACCATGATCTAGAGCTACTATATATGTAATATTTAATTTCTTTTAAATAACAAATTAATGCTTGCCAGATTGCCCCTTAATTAGTTATGCTTTTAATCGGCGAGTAGTTATTAAATTTTTGAGGTATGGTATAATAACACCTAGCAAATTAACAAGCAATCAAATGAGTGGTTGTGGCTAAATGAAGGGATGAAACAGATTGTTCGGATTAGGAACTAAAAACATTGGTATCGATCTTGGGACAGCCAATACGATCGTTTACGTAGACGGAAAAGGTATCGTTTTACGTGAACCCTCAGTTGTTGCCAAGAATTCGAAGACTGGCGAGATTGTCTCGGTCGGTGAAGATGCAAGAGCAATGATTGGGCGGACACCAGCAAGTATCGTTGCCATTCGGCCAATGAAGGACGGCGTTATCGCTGATTATGATACAACCGTTGCAATGATGAAATATTACATTCAAAAGACGTTAGGTAGCTCAAACGGCAAACCTTACGTGATGGTTTGTGTGCCTAGCGGTGTTACTGAAGTTGAGAAGCGTGCCGTTATTGACGCTACTCGTGTAGCAGGGGCACGTGATGCTTACGTACTTGAAGAACCATTTGCCGCAGCTATTGGTGCAGGACTTCCAGTTATGGATCCAACGGGTAGTATGGTCGTTGATATTGGTGGTGGGACTACCGATGTTGCTACCATTTCACTTGGTGGTATCGTGTCAAGCCGTTCGATTCGGATGGCTGGCGATAAATTGGATGAAGCCATCGTGGCTTATGTTCGTCAACACTTCAATCTACTCATTGGTGAACGGACTGCTGAACAGTTGAAGTGGGATATTGGTTCTGCTTCAAAAGAGGCTGTTAAGGCCGATGATGGTGCTTCAATCAGAGGACGTGACCTTATTACTGGACTGCCTAAGACCATCGATGTTTCGGCTGTCGATATTGCAGAAGCTATCCATGAACCAGTTGAAGAAATTATCGGTGCAGTTAAAGAAACGCTTGAAGAGACATCACCTGAAATTGCGGCTGATGTTATCGATCATGGGATTGTTCTAACTGGTGGTGGTGCTTTATTGCATAATTTGCCAGACGTTATTGCGGATGCTACTAAAGTACCTGTATTTATTGCGAACGATCCGCTTGATTGCGTCGCTATCGGTACTGGCGAATCGCTTAAAAGCATTGACGTCATGAAGAAGAAATAGCATTCGGGAGTGAGGCATTGGTTCTGGTTAATCGTTGAAGACGATATGATTAGTATCTCTCAATTAGGAACACCTCCAGCCGTGTAAGCAAATAATTCCGTATGTTCATATTCAGAACATACGGAATTATTTACTTACAGGTATTCAGGAAAATGCCGCACTTTTTAATATTTAATGTAAAAAGAGAACGAGTCAATACACTGACTCACTCTCCAATCACTGGAGGATGATCATGAATAAATTCTTTTCAAACCGACGATTGGTGATTGTGATTGTTTGTCTAATTGTCAGTTTTGGGTTAATGGGTGTTTCTGTTACCATTCGTAACAAGCGTTCGACACCACCTATGGTTCAACAGTTTGGCAACGATGTTGTAGGTTTAGTAAACCGTGTTGTTGCTTGGCCCGTTAGTGGTCTGAAGGGATCAATCACGGGATTTTCTGATTTGATGAACACTTATCAGGAAAATCAACGGCTAAAAGGTCAAGTCCAAGAACTGGCACAGACTAAAGTTCATGATCAAGCGATCAGTCAGGAAAATAAGAAATTAAAGAAAGAACTTAAGTTAAGCAACTCTTTAACCGATTACACACCGGTTAATGCCAACGTCATAGCTCGGACGCCATCTGCATGGCAAAATCAAGTGGTTATTGATAAGGGTAGTGCTGCTGGAATCAAGAAGAATATGCCCGTGCTGTCAGGCTCTGGTATCGTTGGTCGAATTGCTGAGGTTAACCGGACGAACAGTAAAGTTGAACTACTTTCAAACAGTAGCGAGTCTGCTAACCGGTTTGCGGTGACGATTACGAATAAGAGTGGTCAAAACGTCCATGGTATTATTTCAGGCTATAACCGTGATAAGAACCTCATTGAAATGGGCAATGTTACGTCAAAGACGAAGATTGAAAAGGGCGATAAGGTTTCGACCAGTGGTTTAGGTGGCGTTATGCCATCTGGTCTGTTTGTCGGAACGGTTGCAAGTACCGGAACGGACAATTACGGGTTGGCGGCCAAAATTTCGATTAAGCCAGCCACCGATCTTTCTGAATTAAGTGTTGTCACTGTAGCCGTTAGACAAGCACAAACAACCAATTAAGGAGGCAATTATGGTACGAGTAACTAAATTACGTTACGGCTTTCCGATTGGTTTGTTCCTGTTTTTTTACCTAGATGGGATCTTGGGAGCAGCATTTCCACGACAGTTATTTAGTGAACCATATGCGATGAGCAGTTATCTTGTTGTGCTGTGGTTGGTGTTTGCTGTTTACTTTGAAGATCAAATTCAGATTCCGCTAGGTATTTGGGCGGCCATTGCGGGTGGCCTATTTGATGTTTATTACACGGGTGTTTGGGGTATCTTTGTATTTGTATTTCCAATTGTAGTTGCGTTGACGAGGGCGTGTTATAAAGCCTTCCCAATCAACTTTTTAAGTGGTCTGCTGGTTTATTTTATCGACATCACCGTGGTTTGCAGTCTCAGTTACTTTGGTAATTTAGTGGTTCATATGACTTCTGCATCGTTCACGGATATGATGGTTGATTCGTTAGCACCAACGTTAGCTTATAATTTGGCTGCTTACGTCATACTATATTTTCCAATTCAATGGTTGTTTAATCGTTTGAGGAATTAAAAAGGGGTCGGGAGTATGCAAGCTGTAGTGTTACGTGGTAACCAGGACGGTTATCAACTTGTGTTGGATCAAGCTGCCAGTTTTAAAGAAATCAAGGAGACACTTAGGGAGCTTCTTGATAACTTAGCGGCTGATTCCAATGCCACCAATCAAATCAGTTTTGACGTGCTTAGTAATCAAAGGTTATTGACTGCTGAGCAGAACCAACAGTTAGAACAAATTTTTAGTGATTTTGACCATTTTCAGATTCATAAGGTGATTCCTGATGTCATCACTATTGAAGATGCCATTCATTTAAAGGAACAAGACAACGTGCATCTAGCGACTCAAACCATTCGCAATGGTCAGACACTTGAGTTAAAGGGCGATGTTTTGTATCTGGGGCTAATTAATGAAGGCGGCCGATTGCTGACCACGGGTAATATTTACGTCATGGGGACGGTTTTAGGCATTTTACAAGCCGGCTATCCCAGTGGGGAAGATAAAGTGGTGATTGGTGATTTACAACACGCGCAGCAGATTCGCATTGGTGAACAAATCAGCATTGTGGAGACTGATCAGCCTTTAAAGGGCAGTCAGACGGTGGCATACGTCAACGACTTACACGTATTAGAATATGGCCAGTTAAGTGATCTAAAAACGATTAATCCAAAGATTTATCACCGAATGGGAGGCTAACGAAGATGGGAAAATCAATTGTAATCACCTCTGGTAAAGGGGGTGTCGGCAAGACGACTTCCAGTGCCAATATCGGCACGGCGCTTGCGTTAATGGGCAAGCGAGTTTGTTTAGTGGATTTAGATATTGGACTTAGAAACTTGGACGTTGTGCTTGGTCTGGATAATCGCATTATTTTTGATATTGTCGACGTTGTGGAAGGCCGTGCAAAGTTAGCACAAGCCTTAATTAAAGATAAGCGTTTTGATGATTTATTATATCTACTGCCAGCTGCACAGAATACGGACAAAACCGCGCTTACAGAAGACCAGGCCAAGGCAATTGTGGATGAATTGAAGAAAGAATTTGATTACGTCCTGATTGATTGTCCTGCTGGGATTGAACAGGGTTTTCTGAACGCAATTGCTGGCGCTGACGCTGCAATTATTGTCACAACGCCAGAAATTTCGGCCGTGCGTGACGCAGACCGAGTGGTTGGCTTGCTGGAGAAGAATCCGCTGAAGGAAGAGTCACACTTAGTCATTAACCGAATTCGCGGGCATATGATGGCTGAAGGTGAAGCCATGGATGTTGATGAAATTACACATCATCTTGGAGTTCCTCTACTGGGAATCGTGCTGGATGATGATGAAGTGATTGCGACCTCTAACCGGGGGGAACCAATTGTGCTTGAATCTGAGAATCCAGCTGGTCGCGGTTACCGTGATATTGCTCGTCGTTTGGAAGGCGAGACGGTACCATTGATGAAAATTCAACAGCCAAAAACCAGTTTTTGGTCAAAAATTAGTCACTGGTTTTCCCGTGGCTAAAGGTTCGAAGTTAATTTCGCGGTTTGATTTAGTTGAACGAGAGTTGACAAGGTATATATTTAAGATATAATGAGAGTTAATCTAATAAATAAACGTTGATCAGACTAGTAGTTAAGTTTAGTTAATCAGAGAACCCGCGCAGGTGAGAACCGGGTAACTAAGCTTGATGAATCACATCTGGGAGTTGACTCTCTGAACGAAGTAGGGGAGCTCCGGTAAGCTCGTTATCGCTGAAGTTTATTATATAAACTTACTGAGGTTGGCTGTGTGAGCAGTCAGCGAATCAGAGGTGGAACCGCGAAATTATCGTCCTCTTAGCTTAATTGCTAAGGGGATTTTTTAATTTCATTAATAAACTTCGTGAGGATTGCTGTGTAAGCGGTAATCAAATTAGAGGTGGAACCGCGATATTGTCGCCCTCTTGGACTATTAATTAGTTCAAGGGGGCTTTTTTATTAAGAAGGGGGAGTCATTATGCATTATGTATCTGAAATATTACCGTCATTACTGAGTGGTGCCTGGATGACCATCAAAATTTTCTTCTGGACATTGATTGCTTCAATTCCATTAGGGATTCTAGCTAGTTTAGGGTTAACGTCAAGAATTGCACCACTTCGTTGGATCTTGAAATTCTATGTTTGGCTCATGCGAGGCACGCCACTGTTACTGCAATTAATTTTCGTTTTTTATGGGCTGCCGATCATTGGGGTCATCTTCCAACGTTATGACGCTGCGTTGTTCGCTTTCATTTTGAATTACACCGCCTACTTCGCTGAAATCTTCCGTGGTGGTTTTCAAGCTATTGATCAAGGACAATATGAAAGTGCACGGGTGCTTCGTTTAACCCGTGGTCAGACACTTCGGAAAATTGTGATTCCGCAAGTGATCAAGATTGTTGTGCCATCGATTGGGAATGAAACAATCAACCTCATCAAGGATTCATCGTTAGTCTACGTTATTGGTTTAGGGGATTTGCTCCGTGCCGGCAACGTTGCCACTGCAAGAGACGTTACGTTATTGCCACTGGTCTTAGTCGGTGTGATTTATCTACTAATGACTGCGGTTGCCACCTTTGTTCTTCGTAAAGTTGAGCAACACTACCGGGCATGGCGATAAGATAGAGAGGGGAAAAGGATATGCTAGAACTTAAAAATATTAAAAAACAGTTTGGCGGCCGCACAATTTTGGATAATTTCAACATGCAGGTGCCAGACGATCAGATTACCGCTATCGTAGGTCCTTCCGGGGCTGGTAAAACAACTTTGTTACGTTGTATTAGTGGGCTGGAAAAGACCAATTCAGGATCATTCGTCTTGGATGGCAAGACATTTGACCCTGCCAATAACCGTGACAACGACAACGTTATCGGTGTTGTTTTCCAAGATTTTCAACTCTTTCCTAATTTAACGGTGCTAGACAACATTACTTTGGCACCGCAGCTGGTGTTAAAGCAATCAAAGACTGAAGCTGAAAAGCGTGCCCAAGAATTGATCGACCAGCTTAATTTAACGGGTAAGGAAAGTTTATATCCTTATCAGTTATCAGGTGGTCAGAAACAACGGGTTGCCATTGTGCGGGCTTTAGCAATGAATCCTAAGATCCTATGCTACGATGAACCTACCAGTGCGTTGGATCCAGATTTACGGCAAACGGTTGAAGACATTATCCTCGGTTTGAAGAAGGATAACATGACGCAAATCGTCGTTACTCATGATATGCAATTTGCTGAAAATATTGCTGATCAAATTGTTCGTGTTGAACCAATTAAAGCTTAGTGGGGAGGAATAAAGCATGAAAAAAAGCGTGAAGAAAATTTGGCTTTGTCTGATCATGCTGGTCTGCACCGTCTCACTACTGTCTGGTTGCAGCGGGGTCAGTGTTGGTAAGCGAGCTAACCACGTGGACAACTGGGACCGGATACAAAAACGTGGTTTCGTGACCGTTGGTTTGGACGACACTTTTGTGCCCATGGGCTTCCGGCAAAAGAGCGGTAAACTGGTTGGTTATGATGTTGATTTAGCTCGGGCAGTGTTTAAACTTTACGGGATTAAGGTTAGTTTTCAGTCAATTGACTGGTCGATGAATGCCACTGAATTAAATAACGGGACCATCGACCTCATTTGGAACGGCTATTCTAAGACGCCTCAACGTGAAAAGAAGGTCGCCTTCAGTGATACGTATCTGCAAAATGATCAAACCCTAGTTTCCTTGAGAAAGAATCACATCAATTCCTATGCGGATATGCAGGGTAAGACATTAGGTGCCCAAGCTGGTTCCTCAGGTGCGCAGGATATTAGTCAATTTCCAAAGCTGCTGAAGAACCGAATCAAGGGTAACTCCCCCGTACTGTATGATTCGTTTACAAATGCGTTTATTGATCTGAATGCTAATCGAATCCAGGGAATGGTCATTGATTCCACTTACGCGGGTTATTACATTAATCACGAAAGTAATCCGAAAGACTACAAAATCACCAATGGTTCATTTCCAAAAGAGCAGTTCGGTGTCGGGATGCGTAAAACAGACACCACTATGCGTAATAAGATCAATCGTGGATTGAAAATTTTAGCTAAAAACGGGACCTTAGCTAAAATTAACCACAAGTGGTTCGGTAATAGTGCTGATTCGCCATTGCTGAATAACAAATAGGTCTGAAATTAAAAAACGTCCGGCACTTCATTCAAGCGCTGGGCGTTTTTTTAGTTTCGCTTATAAATCCGGGAAAAAAGTATCATACAAAGCTCTAATGGCAACTTTAGCTTCATCTTGTTTAATGCCGAACATCATTGAGATTTCAGAAGCACCCTGGTTCACCATGATGAGCTTCACATTTTGGCGTGCCAAGGCATCGGTGGCCTTGGACATGATGCCAGTGCGGTTTGCCATTCCTTCACCAACAGCCATCAACAAGGCATAGTTGTGTGAAATGTGAATTTCGTCTGGTCGTAACGCAATGACTAGCTCGCGAATCAGAGTATCTTCCAGTTCAGGTGTCAATTGATCCTGGCGCATAATGACCGTTAAATCGTCAATTCCAGAGGGCATGTGTTCATAAGAAAGATCGTATTCTGCCAGCAAATTAAGTATTTTTTGCGAAAAACGTTTTTTATCTAGCATGTATTTTCGGATGTAAATCCCGCAAAAATTTGGTGAGCTGGCAATTCCCGATACGGGATAGGCTGGATTAACTCGTTTATGAGAGGTAATCGAAGTGCCGCGTTCGCTAGGATGGTTGGTGTTTTTCACAACCACTTGAATGTCTCCTTGGATGGCTGGAATTAATGCTTCGTCGTGAAAAACCGAAAAGCCAGCGTAGGAAAGTTCCCGCATTTCTCGGAAGGTCATATTATGAATGGCAATCGGGTGGTGGACAATCTGTGGATTAGCAGCGTAAATGGCATCGACATCAGTGAAATTTTCATAGCGTTTTGCGTGAACCCCCCGAGCAATGATGGCACCCGTAATATCAGAGCCACCACGGGAAAAAGTGCAAATCTGACCTTGATCATTGTACCCAAAAAAGCCGGGAATCACGCGAACTAGCTTACTGTCTGCCCATTCGTTGATACGTTCGTAGCTACTAGGAATAATTTCAGCGTCATCCGGTGAATCGGTAACCACTAAGCCAGCATCTTTGGGGTCCAAAAACTTGGCGTTGACGCCAGAAGCCTTCAACACTTGAGCAATTAGCATGGCATTCATTTTTTCACCGTGAGCTTTAAAGGCAGCCATCAGGTAACCATCATCTTGATACTCCTGGTGAGGCAAACCCAAAATAGTTGTCTTGATCTGCTCAAACGCTGCTTGGGGAATACTGAAAGCAGTGGCAATTTCTTCGTAGCGCGCGATTATTTGTCCGGTAATAGTTTCGGTAGACTCACCATTCAAGGTAGCGTTAGCGTACTGAATCAGAAGATCAGTCACTTTGATATCACCAGCAAAACGTTTACCGGGTGCAGAAACGACCACGAAACGCCGCTGATCATCGGCTTTAATAATGTTAACAACTTTGCTAACTTGAGTGGAGTTAGCTAAGGAACTTCCTCCGAACTTCACGACTTTCATTATAATTCCTCCTATAAGCTTAATTTAACATTAAGAATAGCAAAGAAGTTGGTTAAAAGGCAAGTTGTGTTGTCAAAGTAAACCGCTGTTAACGTTGCTGAATCTTTTGCTAATTATTTTTCATTTTTCAATTCAAAAGGGTGGTGTTTTAGCTGTAAATCATCTAATATGGTTTGGTAATGTCCAAAGGAGGGCTCAATTTGCCAAAGCAATTAGCAAAGGGTGTTTGGTTAAACGTCATTCCAACGACCCAATTTAAAACAATTAGCATGACGGTTGATTTTATTGCGCCTGGCAACGTACAGGAGCTATCCAACCGAATTTTATTAGCTCAGTTACTGGAAACTAGCAGTGCTGACTACCCAACCCAAACTTCATTAGCACAGAAACTCTCCATGATGTATGGTGCAAGTTACGGTGTGAACGTTTTTCGTTATGGGCTGCAGGAAGGATTGCGTTTTTCAAGTACCATTATCAATGACCATTTTATTGGCGGTGAATCGTTGCTTGGTGAAATGGTAAACTTTTTACACAGTGTTATCTATCGACCACTGATCGACGATGATGCATTTGAAAAAGTCACGTTTGCCCGTCAGAAGCAAAACTTGATGGCTTATTTAAAGTCGTTGAATGATGACAAACAGTATTATGCTGAACAGCAGCTTAGTCAACTTTATTTTAAAAACGAGCCGTTTTTTGCCACCAGTCTTTACGGTGATGCAGAAACGATTAATGGCATTAGTGCGCACGAACTTTATACAAGATATCAGCAATTGTTAGCCACTAACCAGATTCAGATTACGGTGGCGGGTGATGTTTCGGAGCCGGATTTGGTTGCTGCCCTAGCAAAATGGCAGCTTGAAGATCGGCAAATTCAGGCGTCTGAATTGATTTATCGGCGTCCTGAAACTGAGATGGTATCCAAGACTGAGGGGCAGCCTTTGCAGCAGTCAAAGTTGAACATGGCATACAAATTGCCGGTCTACTACCGGGATGCTGATTTTTATAAAGCTCTAGTGTTTAATGGTTTGTTTGGTGGGACACCGATTTCAATGCTATTTAAGAATGTTCGGGAAAAGAATAGTCTAGCTTACTATGCTTCTAGCAGGTTTGATGGTTTTACAGGTACGCTACTTGTGCAAACGGGAATCGACCAGTCCAACGAGGCCGCAGTGAAGACGATTATTGCGCAGCAGCTTGACGCAATTGCTAACGGACAGTTTAGTGATGAAGTCTTTAATCAAGTGGTTGCCAGCTTAATCAACGGCAGGGAATCACGTTTGGATTCTCAGCGTGCATTAGTCAATCAGGTGATGCTCGATCAACTGCTTCACAGCAGTGTTAGTGCGACTGAATGGGTCAAGCAAATCAAGCTGGTAACCAGAGAAGATGTGGCTATGATTGCGAAACGAGTTCATCTTCAAGCAACTTATTTTTTGAAGGGAGAGGACGCCAAGTGAAACAGCGACATTATTCAGATTTAGGCGAAACGCTCTATTCAGAAACGTTGGCCAATGGCTTACGGGTTTACCTATTGCCGAAAGCAGGTTTCCATAAAACTTATGCTGTCATGACCACGGATTATGGGTCAATTGATCAATCTTTTGTGCCACTGAACGGGACAACGCCAGTGACGCAACCGGCAGGAATCGCACATTTTCTTGAACATAAAATGTTTGAAAAAGCCGATCACGATGCTTTTGATACGTTTGCGCACTTTGGTGGCAGTTCTAATGCGTTTACCAGTTTCACCCATACAAGTTATTTGTTTTCAGCAACGCATCATTTAAAAGAAAATTTGGAAACACTGCTTGATTTTGTTCAGGATCCTTATTTTACGGATCAAACAGTTAATAAAGAAAAGGGCATCATTGGTCAAGAAATCCAAATGTACGAGGATGATCCTAATTCTCGAGCTTATTTTGGAACGATTGCTAACCTTTATCCCAATCAGCCATTAGCCGATGATATTGCCGGGACCATTGAATCCATTGATAAAATCACACCCGAAGATCTTTATTTAGCACATCAAACTTTCTATCACCCCAGCAACATGAGTTTGTTTGTAGTTGGCCGATTAGAGCCGTCAGAAACGTTAGAATGGATCAAGCGTAATCAGACCGCTAAACAATTCGCTGAACCGGCGCCTATTAAACGAATCTTGCCACCGTTTTCGGATGAAATTGTTGAACGTAAACAATTAGTGATGCCAGTTGAACGGCCTAAAGTTACCATTGGTATCCGTGGTATGGACGAGTTGCCGGTAGGTATCGAGCGACTCAAGTATGAGGATGCCTTATCATTAGGCTTTACGCTCCTATTAGGGGAAACCGCGCCAGATTTCTTGTCATTATATGATCAGGGAATCATCGACGACAGTTTTGGTTATAATATTGAGCTGCAGCGGGGGGCCCACCACGTGATTATGGCGGGTGAGGCGGATGATCCTGAGGCCTTTGAAAACGCGATGAGTGATATTTTGCAGCATGCTGATGACAAATTAGCAGCTGCTGGTGACCGGTTTGAAGCCGTTCAGCGTGAAGCTATCGGCAGCACGCTATCATCATTTAATTCACTTGAGGCAATTGCCAACCAATTTGATGATCGACTGTACGGCGAAGCAAGCCTATTTGATGAAGTGGGTGTGGTTAAAGCGTTGACCATGACCGATGTTATTTCGACCATGAGGCAATTTATTCGGACAGCCAGCATCAGTGTTCAAGAAATTGTTGCGGGTCATTAAGAAAGGCTTAAAAAGTTGTCAGACATGAATTCAACGTTAAATCATGGTCTGACGTATGCTATACTAAGACTGAAATAATAAGACTTTATAGGTTATAGGTGGAGAAAAATTTATGAGTGAAAATACTAAGTCAATTGGCGAAACATTACGTGACGCCCGAATCGCTAAGGGGTTTACCCTAGACGACCTTCAGCAGACGACAAAAATTCAAAAGCGGTATTTGATCGCAATTGAAGATGGTAATTTCTCAGATTTACCAGGCGATTTCTACGTTCGCGCTTTTATTAAGCAGTACGCACAGACCGTTGGTTTAGACGGCAACGAGCTGCTTGATGAATATAGTGATCAGTTGCCAAGCACAAAAACGCAGGAATATGTGGATCGGGTCAACGAAGATAATCCTTCTACCCGTTCTGCACAACGCAAAGTAGATGATCGGGCAGCTAAGATCAAGCGACAGATACCAATCGTTGCTGCAGTAATCGTGGTTGTCGCGGTGCTGATTGGGATTTGGTTGGCAACAACTAGAAGTTCACAGTCGAGCAATAAAGCTCAAAACGTGGATAGCAGTTCCGTTTCAGTTTCTGGCAGTGCTGCCAAGTCCAGCTCATCAGCTAAGGCTTCAAGTAAGAAGGCCAACTCATCTTCTAAAAAGGTCTCAAAGGCCAGCTTCAGCAAGGTTTCAACTTCGGGAAGCGCAACGACCTATACGATGAAGAATGCGCCAAAGGATAAAACAATCAAGATTAAGACGTCCAATAACGCCTGGGTATCGGTTACTTCTGCAGGCACTTCTGTCTTTCAGGGAACGGTCACCGCTGCCAAGACGCAAACCGTTAAGGTGAATGCTAGCGCAACTTCTGTTACGTTGAATCTGGGCAATGCGCCAGAGACCAAGATCACGATTGGCGGTAAAACACTACCAATTGCAACAGCTACTAGTTCCGCAGCGACTACTTCGTCGACCAATGCTTCTTCGACGACGGGTTCGACTGCTGGTACTGCTAGTTCCGCATCGTCGACCACGACGACTACATCTCAGGTTCAAAACATTACCGTACAATTTAAGTAATCAAAAAAAGGTAAGCTGACTGGCTTGCCTTTTCTTGAGAAAGACGTATTTGGAGGGAACACCGTGAACTTACCTAATAAATTAACAATTGGTCGGATTATTCTGATTCCAATCTTTCTGATTATTCTGGCGGTACCGATGAACTGGGGATCAGTTGTGTGGTTATCTACGAGTATTCCGGTAACTCAAATTGTAGCAGCAATTATTTTTGCAGTTGCTTCAATTACTGATTTTTTGGATGGTCAAATTGCTCGTCGCGGGCATTTGGTGACTAACTTCGGTAAATTTGCCGATCCACTAGCGGATAAAATGCTTGTGATGACGGCTTTTGTTTTGCTTGTTCAAATGGGGATGGCGCCAGCTTGGGTCGTCGCGATTATCGTTTGTCGGGAACTAGCAGTGACTGGGTTACGCCTGATCATTGTTGAAAACAATGGTCGAGTTATGGCTGCGGCCTGGCCTGGCAAAATCAAAACCACCTCTCAGATGTTCAGTATTATTTTGTTATTGCTTAACAATGTGCTGTTTGCTAACTGGCATTTTCCATTGGGAACCATTTTGCTCTATGTTTGCTTATTCTTTACAATTTACTCAGGAATTGATTACTTCGTTAAGAACCGAAGCGTTTTTGCAGATTCATTTAACGATTAAAAAGAAAAGGGTGTACTCTTTAAACGAGGGTGGCCCTTTTTTTCTAGAGATGATAGGAGGAATGAACAGTAACTGTTTTGCTGTAATCAATCTTTGTAAAATGGTGCTTCTATACTATTGCGTATTCTGATAAGTCTGGTAGAAGATATCACTAGGTTGAGGCGTTATCCGTATTAGCTGATAGCTTTGATAGCTTGTATGTAGTGATTTATATGAATTTCATTAAAAGGGCTTTTGGGATAAATCCATCCCGTATAATATGAGGGACACCTCACCTTGGTGATTAAATTCAATAAGGCGGAATAACTGATGTTACTCACCTATAAAGTCGAAATTAAACCGACTGAAAAACAAGCCTGGCAGATTGATTGTCATATTGGTGGCAGTCGTTGGGCCTATAACCTGTTTTTGGATATCAACCGGCAGCGTTATGAATGCGGATATCACTATATGGGCGCTTATGAGTTCAGTAAGTGGTTTAACCATGAGTACCTGGACGCTAATCCTGATGATCTATGGATCAAGGATTTATATGCCAAATCGGTTAAACAGGCCTTTATCGATGCCGATACAGCTATGAAGCGATTTTTCAAAAAACAAAGTGGTTTCCCACATTGGCGCTCATTTAAACGGGGTCAAGGCAGTTACTACTTTGTTAAGAACGGTAAAACGCAAATCATTGCCTGTCAGCGTCACCGGATCAAGCTACCGAAGCTTGGTTGGGTGCGCTTCAAAGAATTCGGTTATATGCCTACTGATGCCGAGCATTTTGTGATTAAACAAGGTCGGATTAAATTCAAGGCTGGTCGGTATTACCTGACTTGTTTGGTGGAACAGGCCGAACTGCCAAAGTTAGAACTGACCGGTGAGCCCATTGGCATTGACCTTGGCCTAAAAGGATTTGCCATTCTAGGCGATGGCACTTTGTATCACAATCAGAATAAAAGTAGTCGGGTAAGACGCATCAGAAAACGCCTTAGACGCCTGCAAAGAAAAATGTCCCGTCAGTATCAAGCACTGAAAGCTAGAAGACAGAAAGAAGGGAAATCTGCTACTGATTTGAATCTAGCCAAAACTCAGCTGAAAGTGCAACGCTTATATCAACGATTAACTCACATTCAAGCTGATTATCAAAATAAGATTATCGCTGCTGTAGTGAGAACCAAACCACAGTGGGTGGCCTTAGAAGACTTGAATGTTAAAGGTATGATGAAAAACCGGCATTTAGCTAAAGCAGTTAGTTACCAAGGATTTTATAACTTTAGAATCAAACTAATTTCTAAATGTCAGCAATTAGGCATTCCAGTACACTTAACTAACCGTTTTGAACCAACTTCCAAATTGTGTCACCAATGTGGTCATAAAAAAGTTGATTTGCAACTCAAAGATCGGGTGTATGAATGTCGAAACTGTAACTATACTGAAGATCGTGATATCAATGCGGCCCTGAATATCAGGGATACTGAAAACTTTGAATTAGCCTACTAAAACAGGTTTCAAAGGATGTACCGGTGGCTAGCCGGGAATTAACGCTTGTGGACTATCATATCAACTGTATTAGTGAGTTTCATGCGAGGCAGGATAGGAAGAAGCAAGAATGATCTATAACTTTTTATAAGTTATCAGTAGCAGGAATGCATGATGAATGCCGAAATTATTGCTGTAGGTACGGAGTTATTGCTTGGCCAGATTGCCAATACTAACGGGGCTTATCTCGCTCAAAAATTGGCCGAGATTGGGGTTAATGTTTATTATCAAACGGTTGTGGGGGACAATCCTAAACGGCTTGAGAGTATCCTAAAATTGGCTGAGAACCGTAGTGATTTAGTACTGACCATCGGGGGATTAGGTCCTACTGAAGATGATTTGACAAAACAAATCGTCGCACGACATTTGGAAGAGCCTTTAGTGACAGATAAGGACGCAAAGAAGAAAATCGATGAATACGCGGCAAAAACCGGCAAAAACTTAACACCTAATAACGCAAAACAGGCATTGAAGATTCAAAATGCAATCAGTCTGACTAATCACAACGGTTTTGCTGTGGGCGATCTTTATTTAAGTCATCATGGAACAAGCTATGTTTTATTACCGGGTCCCCCAGCTGAGTGTCTAATGATGATCGACCGAGAATTAATTCCCCAATTAAAAAAACGTGGGCAGCAAAGCCACGTATTTACTTCTAGAGTGATGCGTTTTATCGGAATCGGAGAATCCAAGTTGGTGGATGATCTGGCCGATTTGATTGATCACCAGACGAACCCAACAATTGCACCTTACGCAAAAATGGCAGAGGTGACGCTTCGTGTGACCGCGTCAGCAGCGAACGAAGATCAGGCTGAGACTTTGATACAAGACACAGTCGATAAGATACTCGCTCGTGACGGACAGTACTTTTACGGCTATGGGGATGATAATTCACTTGCAAACGTGGTTGTTAATCAACTGATTGATCGCCACCTTTCCATAACGGCAGCCGAGAGCTTGACCGCGGGTGAGTTTCAGAGCACGATTGGCAGTATTCCGGGTGTTTCAGCTGTTTTTCCAGGCGGTTTTGTGACGTATGCAAACGAAGCCAAACATCAGTTGCTCTCAATTCCATCCGAAGTGATTGATTCACGGGGTGTCGTTAGTGAAGCAACGGCTATTTGGATGGCCAAACAAGCACGGGCAAAAATGCAGACTGATATCGCGGTTTCCTTCACTGGTGTAGCGGGTCCGGATGAACTGGAAGGGCAACCAGCGGGGACTGTTTGGATCGGTATTGCGTATCGGGATGAGGCGCCCAAAGCTTATTTGTACCAGTTTACTAATGGTCGTCAGCAGATTCGGACCCGGTCTGTAATGGCTGGATTAGATCTCATTCGGCAAAGATTAACGGTCAACTAAAAATACGAACCTTTGTTCTATTTTTGCTTGCAATTTAGTGTTAAGAAAGGTATAGTTTAATTTGCAAATGGCTACTAAGGAGGAACTACATGGCTGACGAACGGCAAGCAGCGTTAGATGCTGCATTAAAGAAAATTGAAAAAAACTTTGGTAAAGGTTCTATCATGCGAATGGGTGATAAAGCTGATACTCAAATATCGACGATTTCCAGTGGTTCACTAGCGCTTGATAATGCATTGGGTGTTGGTGGTTACCCGCGTGGTAGAATCGTGGAAGTTTATGGTCCAGAAAGTTCTGGTAAGACTACCGTGGCATTGCACGC
The DNA here is from genome assembly GCF_059704265.1 of Secundilactobacillus sp. MJ173. Lineage (NCBI taxonomy): Bacteria > Bacillati > Bacillota > Bacilli > Lactobacillales > Lactobacillaceae > Secundilactobacillus > Secundilactobacillus sp. MJ173. The sequence goes on along the minus strand of NZ_BAAKGN010000063.1, from coordinate 11,350 downwards.
GGTAGCTGAAGTTCAAAAGAACGGTGGAACTGCAGCGTATATTGATGCTGAAAACGCATTGGATCCAGCCTATGCGACTCATTTAGGTGTTAACATCGACGATTTGCTGCTTTCACAACCTGATACTGGTGAACAAGGGCTTGAAATTGCGGATGCACTGGTGGCAAGTGGTGCAGTTGACATGATCGTTGTCGATTCCGTTGCTGCCCTAGTTCCTCGTGCCGAAATTGATGGTGAAATGGGGGACGCCCACGTTGGTTTACAAGCGCGGTTAATGTCACAGGCGCTTCGTAAATTATCGGGATCGATTAATAAAACCAAAACAATTGCGATTTTTATCAACCAAATTCGTGAAAAAGTTGGTGTGATGTTCGGTAACCCCGAAACCACTCCTGGTGGCCGGGCCCTTAAATTCTACGCAACGATTCGTTTGGAAGTTCGTCGTGCAGAACAAATCAAAGAGGGAACCGACATTATCGGTAACCGAGTTCGGATTAAAGTGGTTAAGAACAAGGTCGCACCGCCATTCAAGCGTGCCGAAGTTGATATCATGTACGGGACTGGTATTTCACAGACTGGTGAGTTAGTTGACATGGCTGTTGATAAAGACATTGTCAATAAATCTGGCTCATGGTATTCATACGGTGACGATCGCATCGGTCAAGGACGTGAGAATGCAAAGGCTTATCTTGCTGAACACCCTGACACCATGGCAGAAATCAAAGCTAAGGTACGTAAAGCGTATAACATGGACGGCGCTACCGAAGATGATCAAGAAAAGCCGGTAGATGAAAAAAGTGTTGAAACTTTAGACCTTGATGCTAAAGATAGTAAGGATTCAAAAGTAACGAAAAACAAACCAACAAAAGCATAATGAGCAACAAAAAAATCTGGGAGAATTACTCTCAGATTTTTTTGTTTCTAAAGTGCAAATAATATAGCTTTGAATTTAAATGGTTAATTTTGCCATTATATTTTAATAAATGTGCTTCTTGACCACCGTTAGCCACTCTTTTATTGACAGCGTTGCGACTTAACATTAGAATATTAGTTGTGTCAATAATCAAATTACATCTAAAAATTTACTGATTTAGCAATCAAAAATTTTGATGATGCGGAGGTGGAATCATGGGTATTCCTGAAATAATCCTCGCAATCATCGCTATCGTTGTAGGTGCTGTCATCGGATACTTTGTCCATAAGTCAATTGTTGAACGCAATTTGGACGCAGCACACGAAACAGCACAAGGCATTTTAGCTGATGCGAAAAAGCAGGCTGAGACTGATACCAAAGAGGCTTTGCTTGAAGCCAAAGAGGAAGGTCATCGCTATCGGGCCGATGTTGAAAAGGATTTGAAGCGGCAACGTGGAGAAGTCCAAAAACAAGAGGATCGAGTTTTACAGCGAGAAGAAGCGCTTGATCGTAAAGATAACGCTTTTCAAAAGCGGGAAGATGTTTTAGAACGCAAAGAAAACAAGTTGAGTTCTGAACAGCAAAAACTAGCTAAATTACAACAGCAGGCGGACTCACTTGTTGAGAAACGGCAAGCAGCTGTTGAAGAAGCAGCCGCGCTTTCCAAAGAGGAAGCACAGTCCCTGATTATTAATGAAGCAAAGCAAGCGTTAAGTTCCGAACGCGCTAAGATGATTAAGGAATCCAATGAAAAGGCCGCTAAAGAAGCGGACTCGAAAGCAAAGGAATTAATCGTTCAGGCGATTCAACGAAGTGGGGCTGACATGGTATCTGATACTACAGTGTCGGTTGTCACACTCCCTAATGATGACATGAAGGGTCGTATCATCGGTCGCGAAGGCCGAAACATCAGGACTCTAGAAACGCTTACGGGTATCGATCTCATTATTGATGATACTCCGGAAGCCGTTGTTTTAAGTGGTTTTGACCCAATTCGTCGAGAAGTTGCTAAGATCGCGTTAGAGAAACTCATTCAAGATGGTCGGATTCACCCAGCTCGGATCGAAGAGATGGTTGAAAAAGCCCGTAAAGAATTGGATGAAAAGATTCAGGATCTTGGAGAACAGACCGTTTTTGATCTCGGCATTCATTCGATGCACCCAGCACTCATCAAGCTGGTTGGTCAGATGAATTACCGGATCTCGTATGGTCAAAATGTTTTAACGCATGCAATTGAAGTTGCTAAATTATCAGGAATTTTTGCCGCTGAGTTAGGTGAGGATGTCACGCTAGCAAAACGCGCAGGATTATTACACGACATTGGTAAAGCGGTTGAAAATGATGTTGAAGAGTCTCACGTTCAGATCGGTATCGATTTAGCTAAGAAGTACAAAGAAAGTCCGGTTGTCATTGACTCAATCGCGGCTCACGAGTCAACAGCAGCGCCGCACTATGTGATTTCTGAAATAGTGTCAGCTGCTAATACGATCTCGGCTTCTAGACCAGGTGCACGAAGCGATTCACTTGAAAGCTATATTCACCGGTTGGAAAAGCTAGAAACGATTGCTGATGAATTTGACGGCGTTAAGAAGTCATTTGCCATTCAAGCAGGGCGCGAAGTTCGCGTAATCGTTAAACCAGATAAAATTTCAGATTTAGACGCTGTGACCTTGGCTCACGATGTTAAGGAAAAAATCGAAAGTGATATGGATTATCCAGGTCACGTGAAAGTTTCCGTAATTCGTGAAGTTCGTTCAGTAGCGTATGCTAAGTAATTTTTAGCACAAAACTAAAGGTACCCTCAAGAACTGGCAACAGTACTTGAAGGTACTTTTTTATACCGCTTATGTGTTAAACTAAAACGTGTTGCAACAGACTAAATTAGATTAGAGGATCAGCATGCGGATATTATTTATCGGAGACGTTGTCGGTGATCGTGGCGTCCAAATGATTCAAACTTATTTACCACAGTTAAAACGTGATTTAAAACCTCAGGCGACGATTGTGAACGGTGAAAATTCAACTCCTGTCGGTCGTGGAATCAGTCAAAAGATTTATAAACAGTTGTTAGCAAGTGGGGCTGATGTTGTCACCATGGGAAATCATACGTGGGACAATAAAGAGATTTACGATTTTATCGATGAAACAACTAAGCTGGTCCGGCCGGCTAACTTTCCAGGTGAAGATGTGCCGGGGCGTGGTTGGACAAAATTAAAGGTTAATCAGGCCACACTTGCAGTCATCAATTTGCAAGGTCGCGTATTTTTACCACCACTGGATGATCCATTTGCTGTAGCAGATGAATTAGTGACTGAAATTCGGAAAGAAACACCGGTGATCTTCGTGGACTTTCACGGTGAAGTTACCAGCGAGAAGCGGGCAATTGCGCTGTATTTAAAGGGGCGGGTTTCAGCCGTTGTTGGCACCCATACCCACGTACAAACTAATGATGCCCAAGTGATCGATCATCAAACCGCGTTCATGAGTGACGCCGGTATGACAGGTCCAGCTGCTGGAATTCTGGGCATGCAGCCTGCTAGTGTGATTTCACGGTTCCTTAACCAGCGGCCAGCCCGTTATGAAGTGGAGACTAGTGAACCCGGAATCATGTCTGGCTGTGTGATCGACATTAATGACGAAACTGGTCACGCAACCAAGATTAAATCAGTATTAATTGATGATGATCATCCATATGATCGTTAATTTGTAGGAAATGAAGTAGAGGTGGAAAAATTGGCGAAAGCGAATCAAACGCCGATGATGGTTCAGTATCAAAAAATTAAAGATCAGTATCCAGACGCTTTTTTGTTTTACCGTTTGGGTGACTTTTATGAAATGTTTAACGATGACGCCATCAAAGGCGCTCAACTATTAGAATTAACGCTGACTACTCGCAATCACAGCTCTAAAAACCCAATACCAATGTGTGGTGTGCCGCATCATGCGGTCCAAAACTACATTGATATTTTAGTGGATAAAGGCTATAAAGTAGCGATTTGCGAACAAATGGAAGATCCTAAGCTAGCAAAAGGGATGGTTAAGCGAGAGGTAATTCAGCTGGTCACCCCAGGGACCCAGACCGATACGGGTGCCGGTAATGCTAAGGAAAACAATTATTTAACGGCGCTCACTCAACGCGATCATAAATTCGGGTTTGCCTATGCCGATTTATCCACTGGTGAGTTAAAGGTGACTTCACTGGACAGTTTTGATTCGGTGTTAAACGAAGTGATGAGTTTACAGACCAAAGAAACCGTTGTAGATAAATCAGTTTCTGAGGATGTCTTAGAGAAACTGACGACGGTTGGCATCTTGATTTCTCACCAAGACGACGCTGAGGTGAAATCTGAACTCAGTTATTTGACACAAGGTGTTAAAGCAACGGCGCAACTAACCGTCTTACAACATCTTCTAACTTATATTGTGACCACTCAAAAACGGAGTTTAGCACATTTACAACGGGCAGTGATTTATGAACCCACGTTCTTTTTGAAAATGGACCACTATTCTCAGCGGAACCTGGAATTGATCCAGAATATGCGTACCGGTAAAAAGAGCGGGACGCTGTTGTGGTTGCTGGATGAGACTAAAACGGCCATGGGCGGTCGTCTGTTAAAACAGTGGTTGGATCGGCCCTTAGTGAAGCGAAACGATATTTTAGCGCGTCAAAAAAAGGTGAGCGTATTAGTTGATCAGTACTTTGAGCGGAATAGTTTGCAAGAAGAACTGACACAAGTTTATGATTTGGAACGGTTGGCTGGCCGGGTTGCTTTTGGTAGTGTAAACGGTCGTGATTTAATTCAATTGAAATCGTCCTTGCAGCAGATCCCCAAACTGCAGCATATTTTAAATGAATTACCAGAATCAGTGTTCAGTGATATCTATAAGCGGTTGGATCCAATCGATAATGTCACTGAAGCTATCGACTCTGCTATTATCAATGAGCCACCGCTGTCTGTGACGGATGGCGGGGTCATCAAAGACGGCTATGACAAAACGTTAGATGCCTACCGTGAAGCTATGCACAACGGCAAGCAGTGGATGGCTGAGCTTGAAGCCTCAGAGCGTCAAATTACCGGGATCAATAACTTGAAAATTGGCTATAACCGGGTTTTCGGTTACTACATTGATGTAACGAAGGCTAACTTAAGTAAATTGCCAGAAGGTCGTTATGAGCGTAAACAGACCTTAACCAATTCAGAGCGGTTTACCACGCCTGAGTTGAAAGAAAAAGAGCGGTTGATCCTTGAAGCTGAAGAAAAGTCCACTGATTTAGAGTACAAGCTGTTTGTTAAGGTTCGCGAACTAGTTAAAGCAAATATTCAACGCATTCAAAACTTGGCTCATGCGGTTTCAGAGCTGGACGTGCTGCAAAGTTTTGCCGATGTCAGTGAAAAATACCGGTTTGTGGCACCCACATTCACTCAGTCAGATCATGATTTGGAAATCGTTGAAGGACGGCACCCAGTAGTTGAAAAAGTGCTGGGTCGTCAAACTTATGTCCCTAATGATGTTAAAATGCCCGAAGAAACGTCTATTTTGCTCATTACCGGACCTAATATGTCTGGTAAGAGTACTTATATGCGACAACTGGCATTAACGGTTATCCTGGCACAAATGGGCTGTTTTGTTCCGGCTAAGTCGGCTAAAATGCCCATTTTTGACCAAATTTTTACGCGAATTGGTGCTGCGGATGATTTGATCTCAGGTGAAAGTACTTTTATGGTGGAAATGAAAGAAGCCAACGAGGCACTTGCTCACGCCACTGCCAATTCTCTGATTTTATTTGATGAAATTGGCCGGGGAACTGCCACTTATGACGGGATGGCGTTAGCTCAGGCAATCATTGAGTTTGTTCATGATCGGGTTCATGCTAAAACTTTGTTCTCAACGCATTATCATGAACTAACGGTGTTAGATAAGAGCCTGACGCACTTGAAAAACGTTCATGTTGGCGCCGTGGAGAAGAATGGTGAGCTGGTTTTCTTACACCAAATGCAGGATGGTCCCGCTGACAAATCTTATGGGATTCACGTTGCGAAATTAGCCGGTTTGCCGGAGACATTGCTGAAACGCGCAGACACGATTCTGACGCACTTAGAAAAGACCCAGGATCAACATAGTACGGTTCAAGTTGCTACTGAAGATCGAACGGTTGAACCTGAACCGCAGCCAGTGGTATCTGAACCCGAAGTCAGTGATGAAGAAGCGGATACGCAATTATCCTTGTTCGGTGAACCGGAGAAGAAGCTAACGAAGGCTGATAAAGTGGCCTCGCAGGTTAAATCACTGAATCTAATGGGCATGACACCAATGGATGTCATGAACCAAGTTTATAAGTGGCAGCAGCAGTTGGAACAATCTAAGAAAAAACGGTAATGGGGTGAGAAGATGGCAGCAATCCATGAACTTTCAGCAGTGTTATCTAATCAAATATCAGCGGGTGAAGTGATAGAACGGCCTGCTTCAGTTGTGAAGGAGCTGGTAGAAAATGCGATTGATGCCGGCAGTCATGAAATCGACATTATCGTTGACGAGGCTGGGCTGAAATCGATTGAAGTGATCGATGATGGTAGCGGTATCGAAGCAGATCAGCTGGAACTGGCCTTTCATCGTCACGCCACCAGTAAAATTATTGACCGCAAAGACCTATTTAAAGTGCGTTCTTTAGGTTTCCGTGGTGAGGCGCTGCCTAGTATTTCTTCTATCGCGGATGTGGAAATGGTGACATCCACTGGTGGAGAAGGCCAAGCCATTCATATTTCGGGTGGTAAGGTAATTTCTCAGAAGCCAGCAGAAGCTCGCCGTGGTACGGATATTACCGTGAAAGATTTGTTTTATAATGTGCCAGCTCGTTTGAAATACATGAAGTCGCTCAACACAGAACTTTCTAAAATTGTTGATATCGTTAATCGACTGGCTTTAGGCCATCCACAGATTCAAATTTCGTTGACTCACAATAATCGTGAGTTGCTGAGAACAGCTGGTCGGGGAGATCTACGGCAAGTTATTGGCAGTATTTACGGGATGAACAAAGCAGGGAAGATGCTGTCGATTGAAAACGCGGATGCTGATTTCAACGTTAGCGGATACGTTTCGTTACCTGAATTGACCCGTGCCAGCCGTAATTATATGACGATCTTGTTAAATGGCCGATACATTAAAAATTATCAGCTCACTAAAGCAATTGTTGAAGGTTATGGTTCCAAATTAATGGTTGGCCGTTATCCAGTGGCCGTTTTGAATCTTGAAATGGACCCGTTGCTAGTGGATGTCAATGTTCACCCGACTAAGCAGGAGGTTCGAATCAGTAAGGAGCCTCAGTTGGCGGAAATGATCACTGCTGCTATTCGTGCAAAACTCAGTGAGCAAAATTTGATACCAGACGGTCTCACTAATTTGCGGCGTGGGGATGTCGACCCTAATCAAGTGGCGCAAGACTTAACAGCAGTTTCTGTTGCTCATCAGCCACAGAGGATTGGTCCGGCGACCATGCAGCCGACTGAGCCTCGCACCCCTCAGTTAAGTCTAAGTGAAGATAATGAAACTGACGATGACGCGTTGTTTGACCAGAAGCCTTCTGACGGGACTTCGAATCCAATTGTGATTCATTCGACTACTGAACTGAATTCCCCTGAAGTATCTGCATTTGAGCAGAAGTATCAGCAACCACAGACGCCGTTTAATGAACCAGTAGTAAGTAGCAGTCCCAAAACCAAGCAGGAGTCTCAGGAAACCGAGCTATTGGGCCAACAGGACCGGTTTCCCAACTTGATTTACATTGGTCAATTTCACGGGACTTATTTACTGGCTCAGTCGGATGAGGGACTTTATATTCTTGATCAGCACGCTGCCCAGGAACGGGTCAATTATGAGTACTACCGACAAGCTATAGGTGAGGTCAGCGATGATCAACAGCGACTGTTGGTTCCTATTGTGCTTGATTACAGCACTAGCGATATGTTGAAAATTACCGACAAACTGGACACTTTAGCAACAGTTGGATTGCATCTAGAGCAATTTGGACCCAATAGTTTCATACTGCGTCAGCATCCAACCTGGTTTAAAGCCGGTCAGGAAGCCGACACGGTTAAAGAAATGGTTGACTGGGTTTTACGGGATGGACACTTAACCGTAGCCCAATTCCGAGAGAAGACGGCCATTATGATGAGCTGTAAGCGGGCTATCAAGGCTAATCACCATTTGGACGACCAACAAGCTAAGGCGTTGATTGAACATTTGAAGACGGCGGAGAATCCGTTTAATTGTCCTCATGGCCGTCCAGTTCTGATTCACTTTACGGACACCGATATGGAAAAGATGTTTAAGCGAATCCAAGAATCGCATCATTCATTGAGGTCAGAAGCATAGGAAGCAATTAAAATGGGAGGCTAATACCACGTTGGTAGCAGCCTCTTTTTTGTTGTCTGAACCATAACGCTTAAAATTTATCAGGTTATTTTCAAAAACTCGTGCTTACTGCTACAGGATTTGGTAGAATTAGACTGTTAAAATGAATTCGGAAAGGGGATTCTCATGGAAGAATCACAGTTAATCGGCATTATCAACCGACTTAAAGCAATGCAGGAAGATGCCGGCGATGAACCGCAACCTCGTCGTTTTGAAAAAGAGGGCGTTGAGATGGCACAAGTTATCTATCACCCGGAGACACAAACATATAGTTTGGATGAATATCAAGCGAAGGAACATTTTGAGTTTGATAACATTGATTTGATTGCGATTGAATTATTTGAATTACTTACTGATAATTAAAACAAAAACTATGGGGAACCATAGTTTTTGTTTTTGTTAGGCGACAAATGTACTTGTGACTGAGCTAGTTATATCAATTCAAGTTTGAAGTTTTTTCAAAGTAATTTGGATAAGATTGCTATTTTACGGAGATTCGATATAATGGCATTTGTTAAGTTTAACCTGGAGGCACGATGTTATGTCGGATTTTGTGAAACGGACAACTGCTAAGCTTAATACCGTTTTTGGGTTCTTTATCCTAGTAGTTGTTTTATTTTGTATCAAGACGTATATCGCGTATCAGACGGAGTTTAGTTTAGGCGTTAAGGGTGGTGTGCAGCAGTTTTTACTTGCTGTGAACCCAATTCCAGCCGCACTGTTACTGTTTGGTATTGCATTATACTTTCGTGGACGTTTAGTCTACTGGCTAATGATTTTAATTGATCTGATTCAGACTTCCTGGATCTTTGCTAACATCCTTTACTATCGTGAATTTTCAGATTTTATGACTTTTAGCGTTATTAAGGGATCTGGGAATGTTCAAAACAACTTGGGCAAGAGTGTTGGACAGATTATTCATCCGACAGATTTCTTTGTTTATTTGGACGTTGTTTTACTGATCATTTTATTGCTCACGCACGTTATCCGTGTTGATAGTCGGCCCTTTAAACGGCGTTATGCGCTAACGATGTCAGTTTTAGCTTTTTCATTGATGGGTGCCGAATATGGTATGGCCAACGCTGATCGTTCTGGCTTACTTACGAGAACTTTTGATAATAATTATTTGGTGAAGTATCTTGGCTTAAATGAGTATGCAGCGTTTAGTGTGTATCAAACTCAAAAGCAGAGCTCAACGCGGGCTCATGCGAATGCTGGCGATCTACAAAGTGTGAAGAACTATTTGAAGCACAATCGTGTTGGGGATAATCCGACTTATTTTGGAACGCAAAAGGGTAAGAACGTCATTATTATCCATTTGGAAAGTTTTCAGCAATTCCTGATTAATTACAAGGTTGATGGCAAGGAAGTTACTCCTAATCTGAACAAGTTTTATAAGGACCAGAATACATTGAGTTACGACAATTTTTATAATCAAGTGGCACAGGGGAAAACTTCTGATGCAGAGATGATGCTCGAAAACTCATTGTTTGGTTTACCACAGGGGTCAGCTATGACTGAATACGGGACTCAAAACACGTTTCAGGCTGCACCTGCGATGCTAGATCAACAGGGGTATACTTCCGCAGCGTTTCATGGTGATGTGCCTAGTTTCTGGAACCGGGATAACACTTATAAGTCATGGGGCTATGATTACTTCTTTAGCTCACAGTACTATAAGGAAAAGGCTGACTATACGGTCGGTTACGGATTGAAAGATAAGATTTTCTTCCGTGACTCTGCGAAGTACCTGCAGCAATTACCGCAGCCATTTTATGCTAAACTCATTACGCTAACTAACCATTACCCGTATGAGATCGATAAACAAAACACCGATTTTCCTGCAACCAAAACTGGTGATAAGACAGTGGATCCATACGTTCAGACTGCTCATTATTTGGATGAAGCTTTCGGTGAGTTTTTAACTTATATGAAGCAATCAGGCTTGTACAAGAATAGTATGATTGTTTTGTATGGGGATCATTATGGTATTTCAAATAATCACAGGGCTGCCATTGCACAGTTGATTGGTAAGAAGAAAGTTACCAGTTATGACTTGGCACAATTCCAGAAGGTTCCGTTCATGATCCATGCAAATGGGCTGAAGGGGGGCATCCAGCATACGTACGGCGGTGAAATTGATGTTTTGCCAACGCTTATGGACTTACTGGGTGTGAAGGACAATAATACGATCCAATTTGGCAATGATTTGTTGGCGAAGAATCGCAGTCAAACTGTTGCGTTTAGAAATGGTGATTTTGTGACGCCGCAGTTTGTTAAACAGGGTAGTACTGTTTATGATACGAAGACGGGGGCAGTCATCAAGCCTAATGCGGCTCAAAAGAAGACGTTGGCACGGGAACAAAACCATGTGACGTCTGAATTATCACTGTCAGACCGTGTGATTCAAGGTGATTTGCTGAGATTCTATCAATTAAAGGATTTTAAGTCTGTTGATAAGACTAAGTTTAATTACAAATATACTAATGGGATGCAACAATTGAAGAATGCTCAAAAGTCGGAACCCACAAGTTTAATGGCTAAAAATCATGGGAAGGTAACCGCCGATTACAAGACGGATGCACCGGAACTTAAATAATGATCTTTCAAAAGAGTGATGTTTAGCGCATCATTCTTTTTTATTTCAAAAAAAGTAAAATACTTCTTGACCAAGATTACATATCTTGGTAATATTATATTCGTTGTTAAAAAGCAGATGCATTGGTAAGTCGAATAATTATACAGTTGTTCTCAGTGAGAAGATGAACGTATAAGAGTTGCGATTTATCGAAGCCGTATGTTTTATCAAGTCGATCAATATTTATTCAAAATAATGATTGACTTACATGACAACACTTGTTATACTAATTAAGTTCTGTTGTTTCCGCGAATGTTTACGGAAGCTGATATCAAACCATTTGAAAACATAATTTAGAGCTAAACAATTTAAATATATTGCTTGACATAAATTAACTCAGATGATATGATTTAAAAGTTGACTGATTAAATATTCATCAGCCATTCAGA
>NZ_BAAKGN010000062.1:0-7070 GCF_059704265.1 Secundilactobacillus sp. MJ173 | reverse complement strand
AACAGCGCTGAACTGTTCATTAGCTTTTTTGTTTGGACACTATTCTTGTAAGTCAGAAAAGAAACTATACAGTTTTTCCTGTGTCAGTTGTTGTTTTTCGTCACCAGAAACGTCGAAGGTAATCTTCCCGTCACTGATCACTACAAGTCGGTTACCATACTTAAGCGCATCATCCAAATGGTGGGTGATCATCAAGCAGGTCAAGTTTTGAGCAATGATTCGTTCGTTAGTTGCGGTCATCAACTCTTGCGAAGTTTTTGGATCTAAGGCAGCGGTGTGTTCATCCAGCAATAAAATATCAGGTTTTTTCAGAGTTGCCATCAAGAAACTCAGTGCTTGACGCTGACCACCGGATAAACTGCCAGTGGGTGTGTTTAAGCGCTCGTTTAAGCCGTTACCCATGCCACTGGTCATTTCTTGGAATTCAGCCATGTGCTGTTTGAGATGACGTGGGGCCAAATGGCGGTGCTCACCGCGCTTAGTGGCCAGCAACAAATTTTCAGCTACGGTCATTCGGGGTGCAGTTCCCAACTTAGGGTCTTGGAAAACCCGACTTAAGAAACGGGTCCGCCGTTCCTCAGATTCGTTAGCAATACTTTTGCCGCGAAGTAAAATGTCACCGGAGTCGATGGTTAAATTACCCGCAATGGTGTTGAACAGTGTGGATTTACCAGCACCGTTAGAGCCTAGTATCGTGATGAAGTCACCTTCGTTAATAGTGAGGTTTAAATCTTTTAACAGGGTGAGTTCTTCTGGTGTATTGCGGTTAACTTTCGTAACGACGTGTTTTAATTCTAGAATTGGTTTAGTCATGAGTAGTGATCCCCCGTTTCCAAACGCGCTTTAAGTTGAACATATCCCGGAAAACTGGCACCATCATGCAAAGGGCCAAAACAACGGATGAGAACAACTTTAAATCGTTGGTGTTGAAGCCCAACTTCAAGACGACTAACAGTACGAAACGGTAGAGAATCGAACCTAAAGTCACGGCAATTAGGCGTTGGTTCATGGTCAGTTCACCAAAGGCAACTTCACCGATAATGATGGAAGCCAGTGCAATGACGATGACGCCGATCCCCATGTTGACGTCAGCATACCCGTCGTTTTGAGCAACCAGGGCACCACCTAAGCCAATGACACCGTTTGATACCATTAAGCCCATGATCTTCATGTTATCGGTTTTGATTCCTAATGACCGGGCCATCTTCTCGTTATCACCAGTGGCGATGAAGGCTTGTCCCAAGTCGGTTTGCAGGAAGTAAATTAGGACCAGGGTTAAGATAACAATCACGGTAAAGCCGAGAAACACACTGTCAAAATACATTGGGGCGTGTGCGAAAATTGGTAGTTTTAGCAGTGAGGGTTTATCTAACAGTGTCAGATTAGACCGGCCGTGCATGATGCGCAGGTTTACTGAGTAAGCGGCGGTCATGACCAAAATACCAGCTAATAGGATCGGAATGCGTCCCTTGGTGTATAGCAAACCAGTTGCTAGACCACAGAGCATTCCCACGCCAATAGCGATCAGTGTTGCCCAGATTGGACTGATACCGTTATTGATTGCGGCGACACAAGCTGCAGCCCCCATTGGGAACGTGCCTTCAACCGTCATATCAGGGAAGTCTAAGATTCTAAAAGTCAGGAAAAGTCCTAGTCCTAAGGTTGCCCAGAGCAACCCTTGACCGATGGCAGAAACGCCTAATCCAAATGTCATTTGATGATTTCTCCCTTCTTTTGTGCTTCTTTAACCAGTGAACTTGGGAAGGTGATTCCCAGTCGATCGGCTGCTTTCATGTTCAGAATCAAATCACCGTGACGAATGAATTTAATCGGTGTTGTAGCCGGTTTTTTGCCCTTTAAAATATCAGCAGTCATACGACCGGTTAGGACGCCCAGTTTGTACTGATTGATACTGTAAGTAGCGAGGCCACCGCTCTTAACCATGGTATCCACAGCTGGAAAGACGGGAACTTTGGCAGCATTAGAGTTCTTGATCAGTGTCTGCATGGCTGAAGCCACCGTGTTGTCGGTAGGAATATAGACAGCATCCACGTTTTGAACCATTTGTTGGGACACTTGATCCACATCATTAGTGTTAGAAATGGAGTAAGCCTTTAAGTTAATGTGTTCGTCCGCGCATAACTGCTTGAATTGCTTGTATTGAGCAGCAGCTGAATCGTCGCTGGATGTGTAGAAGATTCCCAGTGTCTTCATCTTGGGGACGACTTGCTTAATGAGGCCAAGCTGCTCTTTCAAAGGTGCTTGATCAGAAACACCAGTGATGTTATGTCCTGGTTGCTGGTTGTTCTTGACTAAGCCAGCACCTTTAGGGTCGGTAACCGCACCTAACACAATGGGAATTTTAGAAGTTGCATTGGCTAACGCCTGCGCTGATGGTGTAGCGATACCAATCGTTGCGTTAGCATCTTCGTTGACAAAACGGTTACTCATGGTCATGAGATTACTCTGATCATTTTGGGCATTTTGAAAATCAATCTTGATGTTTTTGCCGGGGTGATAACCCTTTTCCTCCAAGCCATGAATAATTCCGTGGTGGATAGCGTCTAAAGCAGGATGGGACATGAGTTGCAAAATGCCGACGGTTGGTTTAGCAACCTTAGCTGGTTTACCCGTTCCGCCTTCACCAACGAAAGCGAAACCTAGAAAAATAACAATAATAGCAATTAAAGCGTATAGTCGCTTCATGATTCGATTCCCCAATCTAAAATTAATTTGACAGAAATAAAAAAGGCGACTCCTCGCAGAAGTCGTCTAGGAAGCGCGACGTGCAAGGTTAGTCATGCAGCGCGTCACTCATATAACAAAGTAACCGGCAAGACACGTGTATTGAACATGTTGTTCAAACCGCATCAAAAAGCGGTTTGATTACCGGGACTGCCAAGAATTTAACTGCTTAGCGTACTTTGTCATTTGAATTCCTCCGAACTAGAATACCTACTATTATAATGACCAGACTACTGATACGCAAGCGTCACTTATGTTTCAGAGGTCTGGCTTTTGTTGTAAAAAAGTGTGAAACAAAAGGACCCAACCCTGTAAACAGGGCTGAGTCCTTTCGTGCTTGATAAGCTACATTAGTAGTTATCGTGACTATATTATACACCATGCTTTGTCATATAGAAACAAAAATATACTTTTTCCTGCTAGAGAACGGCCCATAGATTATTCATGAAATGCAGCGCAATGCTGTATCTGAGATCTTTGAAGTACAGGTAAGTACCAGCTAATACCCAACCCAGTGATGCATAAAACAGAGTGGTTACAGAAAAGGTCATCGTGTGCAGGTAGCCAAAAAGTAATCCGCTGAAGAAAACACCGAGAACGTTGCTCCAACGGAAATTTCTTGAAAAGAAAAAGTTGAAAAAGAAGCCACGAAAAAGGAATTCTTCCAGGACGGGTGCAATCAAAACACCGTAAACTGTGTTCCAAAAGGGCAATTGCTGCATTTCACTCTCTAGTGCTGACTGGTTACTGGGCATGGGCAGCAGATGATGTGTGATCAACTGAGACCAAGCAATCTGGATCGCTAGCATAAAGACAAACAGTAGCAGTAACTGGCTGATGCGGTGTCCATTAAATGTTTGACGGCCAAATTGCCGCGGATTATATCGCTTGAGCTGGCGATGATATAACCATGTATATAAGACTAATATGACAGCTACCATCATCAGCATAGCACCGATGAACCGGTCAGCTAAACCAATGTTTTTATTGGCATATTTAGTTGCAAATTCTAATAGAACAGAGTTAGTTAGATATGTCGCCAGTAATAAAATAAAAGCGCCGATACGTAAGCCTTGACGTCTGATATAAGCCATATTTCGGCACCTCACTTCTAGTTGATTCTAATAGGTAATGATTTTAATCAGGTTCTGATCTGGATCACGAACCCATAAGGCAGTTGCTGAACCTTTGGTACCCTCATAAGGAACTGGTCCGTCCGCAATCTCCACTGCGTAATTGGTGAGATGAGACAGGGTATCTTCCAGCGCATCATGGGTTTCTAGCGCCAGTTCAGCGCTGCCTGGGGCGACCACATGAGCGGTGATAACGTCTTTATCGTCAGGTGTCCGAAAGGTTAAACGGTGGTGCCCAAGTTGTAAAGTCGGCTGTTGGGCGTTCTTTACGATTGGCAAGTCAAACACTTCGTGGTAAAAACGCATCGCATGATTGATGTCACTTACACTTAATGTCAGACTATCAATATCTTTAATATTCAATTTTGTCATCCTTTGTGTGATTATTGTATGGGCATTATTATACCACAGACTTAAAAACAGCTAGGTCCGTACTATCTGATAGATATTTTTACAATGAAAAAATTATAAATCCGCTTGTAAGCGTCCCCATCTCTTTCACAAGTATAATTAAACGATTTTGGAACAGTGTTTGAGAAAGCCCGTTATCATGCCTTATTTCAGCTGCATTTCTTGCTATTAAAATCGTTTCGTGATAGGGTGAAGTGTTGTGAAAAAATGAAAATGAACTTAAATTTAGCCTTTAAAGGCTGTTTAAATGAATGGTGTTCCGGCAAGCTGATAATTTTGGCTAGGGGACTTTTGACGAACTTGTTAGTCCAAGTTTGTTGGAAGTCCCTTAGGTATTCTGTTTAAAAGCCTACCTCTGCACCCCGATTAAGGGAGGTATATCGAAAAATGTCTTTACTAGAAGTTGAAAACCTTAGTATGGCTTTTGCTGACAAACGGCTGTACGATGATGCAAGTTTTCAGCTAAATAAGGGTGAGCACATGGGAATCGTTGGTCAAAATGGGGTTGGTAAATCAACCTTGATCAAGGTTCTGACCGGGGACGAACTGCCATTATCCGGTTCCGTTAAGTGGCAAAAAGGAATTCACGTTGGTTACTTGGATCAATACGCTGATATTCCTGACGGGATGACGCTGATTGATTTTCTGCACACTGCGTTTCAAGATTTGTACGATAAAAACGAGCGCATGACGCAACTGTATACTGATTATGCGGAAACGGCTGACGATAAATTATTAGAACGGGCTGGTAGAATTCAAGAAGAACTGGAAGCCAGCAACTTTTACGATATCGAAACTGAGATCGAACGGATCATCACCGGTCTTGGCCTTGATGATATTGGTCGTGATCACGAAGTCGCTCAAATGTCTGGTGGTCAACGGTCTAAAATTATTTTAGCTAAACTGTTACTGCAGAACCCAGACGTCATTTTACTGGATGAACCAACGAACTACTTGGATGTGGGACACATTGCCTGGTTGGTTGATTATTTGAATAGTTTCGATGGCGCCGCAATGGTCATTTCCCATGATTATGACTTTTTGGAACAGGTGACTAACTGTATCATCAACGTTGCTTTTGGAAAAATCACTAAGTATCGTGGTAGCTTCAAATCAGCCATGCGTCAACGGACTGAACGTGAAGAGGCCCAACGTAAAGAATACGAAAAGCAACAGGTTCAGATTGAAAAAACCGAAAAATTCATCGCTAAATTCAAGGCGGGGACGCGGTCAAAACAAGCTAAGTCCCGTGAAAAACAACTTTCGCATATGGATTTGGTGGATCCGCCTTCGAGTAATATTCAGGCCAGCTTTAACTTTCCGTATGAAGATACGGGTTCGCAAAACGCGTTAGTGGTGGACCATCTTTCTGTTGGTTATAATCGGCCGCTGTTAAAGCCAGTGACGTTCTCCGTGAATACTGGTGAAAAAGTTGGGTTTGAAGGTTTTAACGGGGTTGGTAAATCAACCTTGATTAAGACAATTCTTGGTTTGATTAAATCAAAGGGTGGTTCGGCACAATTTTCTCCTTCGGCCAAGGTCAGCTATTTCAGTCAAGATCTTGAATGGGAAAACGACCAGGAAACGCCACTGAAGATTATTCAGGCCAAATACGAAAAGCTCCCTCAAAAAGCCATCCGAACTAAGCTTGCTAAATGCGGCTTGGATGCAGCCAACGCTATGAAGCCAATCGGACAACTTTCTGGTGGTGAACAGACGAAGGTTAAGTTAGCCATGATGGAATTTGAACCAAGTAACTTTTTAATCTTGGATGAACCGACGAACCATTTGGATGAAGAAACCAAGGAAGCCTTAAAGGACGCGATTAATAAGTTCCCTGGCAACGCCATCGTAGTCAGCCATGAGGTTAGTTTTTACAATGGATTAGCTGATAAAGTGCTGAACGTTGAAAAACTAAGTCTTAAGAATCAGTAAAGTGTTGGCCGTTTCGTTAAATGTTATCCCTTTGAAACATTGACATGCTACAATTATAGTTATTAAGACATGTTTGGAGAGAGATTATGAAGCGGGTTTTGCAATTCATTACCGTTATCGTTGCCCTAGGTGTACTAGGAGTTACGGCGCATTATCTCATGACGCCGACACCAACTAGGAGCGATCAGGCAGCGCGTACGACCAAAAAAGTGACGACAAAAAAGGCTGCTCCAGTTCAAATCAATTGGCGTAAGCCTTCTGAAAATAAACCGTACCCTAAGTGGGACCAACTAAAGGATCCGTGGGTTCACGTTTCGGTGAAACATCAGCGGGTGTACATTAAGGATGGCAATAAGACGGTTTATACCATGTTTGCGTCAACGGGTGTGGATAACTCCACGCCTCGAGGTACCTTCCATATTCAGGCTGAACGCGGTAAGTTTTTCTATAACGCGCAGTCTAAAGAGGGCGCCAAAGATTGGGTGTCGTTTAAGGACCATGGAATCTACCTGTTCCATACCGTTCCAACTGACCAATACGGTAACTTTAACGTCAAAGAAGCCAATATGCTCGGACGTACTGCCCATTCTCACGGTTGTGTGAGGTTAGCGGTGCCAGATGCTAAGTGGTTTTACGATAATGTTGCTTACGGCACTAAAGTTGTGATTGATTAAAAGTGCGTAAATAAAAAGAGCTGTGACACGAGGCTATATAGGTAAAAATTTCATTTGGTTTCTTGACTTAAAGACAATTTAAAGTTTGCTTTTGTTCAATACTTTAATCTAGTCTAAACCTGTGCCACAACTCAGATTCCGGCCATTTAACGCAAAAAAAAACGTATTCCGA
>NZ_BAAKGN010000061.1:0-32096 GCF_059704265.1 Secundilactobacillus sp. MJ173 | reverse complement strand
GGGATGACGTTTTTTTGCGTTAAATTATGGGTGTTTCACATTCTGTTTTTGAAACGTGTTTTGGGGAGCAGAGACTTGCACGTAATTAACTTATGGTACAAATCCAAGTTCGGGATTTCCACCATAAGTTAATTACGCTCCAGTCTCTAATCGCTCCCCGCCACACTCTTATTCTCCACTCTCTAACCGCTTGTTTTCACACTCTATTTTACCCAATACGCACTCTTATAATCTTCGACTACGCCACTAATATTATGAAGGACGCCGTTTAATTTCGAGTTCGTCAAAAAACTGTCAGCTTGCTGATACAAGGGAGTGACACCCTGCTGTTCAGTTAGGCGTTTCTCCGCACTGAGCATTTGTTGCCACCGTAACTGATAATCAGTACTCTGATTATTATTAATGGTCGTCACCAGTCGATCATAGGTTTCATCGTGCCAGTGACCATAATTATGGCGACTATTACTTGTCATCACTTGTAAGAATGAAAGCGGATCGGGATAGTCAGCACCCCAACCAGTGAGCAGCAGGTCAAATTTGCCGTTAATGACACGACTATTTAAATGGGTTGAATCCAGTGGAATGGTGTGAACGGAAAGCCCCGGTAAGTTGCGCTCTAGCTGCGCCTTAAGGTTATCAGCAACTCGGACACTGACCGCATCGTCTGCAGTGATAAGCTTCAACGTGGCTGTATTGATATGCAGTTGTTCTTTAGCGGTTGCCCATTCACGAGTCGCCGCATTGTTATTGCCCTTGACGTATGAGGATGCCTCCTGTTGATTAGCAAAGTCAGAATGGTTGAGATTATTTTTACTGAGACCAGCAGTCACAAATCCCTTTGGCGGCAGAGAAGCGTTTTGCAATGCTTGGTTAATCAGTTTACGACGATTAATTGCGTGCGAAATTGCCACTCGTGCGTTACGATTATTAATGAGTTTTTTATTGGTAGCGTTGCTTGTGTTAAAATTATAAGCGACTATGCGCATTAATGAGAAGGGCCGGACAACGTAGTCCGGGTTATTTTTATTCTCAGGAATCTGCTTGCCAATTAACTGAATTTCGGCAACCTTGCCGCTGTGGTAATCTTTTAGGTCTTGAGCAGGAGATTTGGAAGTAACGATGGTTAAACGTTTGAGATAAACGTGTGATTTATCCCAGTAATACGGATTAGGTACCAGTGTTCGGGAAGCACTATTGGCATGCCATTTAACCAGTTTGAAGGGGCCACTGTAGATTTGTCGGTTTGCGCTGGCGCCGTATTGAGTCCCATAGCGTTGTACAGTGGCGCGGCTTTGAGGCGCAAACAGTGGGTAAGCTAAGAGACTTTCAAAGTAGACCATGGGGTGATTTAACTTCACCTGGAGTTCGTGGTTTGAGAGGGCTTTGACGCCTAAACGGCTTGTTGGTAGCTCGCCTTTTCTGATTTTATCCGCGTTTTTGATCCCGTCAAATAAATTAGCGTTAACAGACTTAGTTTGCGGGTTAACACTTCGTTGCCATGAATAGACAAAATCAGTGGCAGTAATTGGCTGACCGTTGCTCCAACGTGCGTTATTGCGCAGCTTGAAAGTGTACGTTTTGGCATCTTTACTAATTCGGTAGCTTTGAGCTAAGCCGTTGTTAACCCGGCCGTTATTGCCCAATCGAAATAGGCCTTCCGTTGAACTGCGTAATTTATTGAAACTGTTAACCTTTGAAATATCCACGGTGTTTAAACGTGTTTGCTCAACGACGGTAACGTTTTGATTACGTGACATGACCCCTTTATTGTCAGAAGTCTGTTTTGAATTAGACAGACTTTGCTGACAGCCACTTAAAAAAAGTGTTGCCAGCAAAACGCTGATTAGTTTGAATGTTGTTTTCATGGCTGTACCCTCTCAATCCCAATAGCTCTATTTTGATAATAATGAAGCAGTTTCATAACGTCAAGTGACATAAATATTTACGAGGTGAACCATATTGATAGAAGGGCAACAACTTTCGGCAGGTCAGTTCGCTCAGCTCATGAGAATTGATCGCCACGTTCTTAACCGTTTTGATGAGTTAGGCTTATTCCAGCCAGTTAGTCGGGATAAGAATGGGCGGCGGGCATATGATCTGAGTCAGGTAAATCAATGGTTGTCGCTGCAAGCTACGGTTAAACTGGAAAATGATTTGAACAAAACAAAAGCCACACTGCATGAAAATGGGCATGACCACATTGCCATGCTGAAGTATCAGCAGCAACTGGTCGAAAAACAATTAAACCAGTTAAGTATGGCACAACAGCAGATTTCTCAGGAAATAACGAATCAGGAAACCGCCCGCCAGGCTATGCCAGAAGCAGCCACGGTGGTAAATCGCTCACCAGTTAGTTTACTGACCACTACTTTTCCAGAAGAGGTACAGGTCACAGGGGAACAAGTTCAAGCGCAAATTAAGCACGTGCTTTCCGTGATGGATATGGCACCGGTTAATTTAGCAGTTGGGCGGATGCATTCACAGCATGCTATTGAGGCAGGGCGAGCGGAATTAGTAACAGCGCTGTATACACCCTTAGCACCCAGCAGTAAAATTAAGGCCGATGCAACCCAGTTAGGTGGCCGCGCAGTACTTGCTTACCACCATTTAGACACCCCATTGATTGATGGCTTTAACCATCTGCGTGAATATGCCGCACAACACCAACTTGTCTTAGGGGCCACTTATTATGAAGAACCAGTCGTAGGTAACTGGCAGACGGATGATCCGTCCAAGCAGGTTGTACGACTATTAGCTGAAGTAAAGGAGTGATTAAGGTGATTGACTGGTCAGAAAGTAAGATTCGCTCCTTTCGAAAAACACTGTTAGATTGGTATGATGCTCATGGCCGCGACTTACCTTGGCGTCGGGACCACGATCCGTATCATGTCTGGGTTTCCGAAATTATGCTTCAGCAGACGCAAGTAAATACGGTGATACCATACTACGAACGTTTTATGGCGGCATTTCCAACCGTAACGGCTTTAGCAAATGCGCCTGAAGCTAAGCTGATGAAGGCGTGGGAAGGTCTTGGTTACTATTCCCGAGCCCGTAATTTACAAAAAGCAGCTAAGCAAATCGTCAATGAGCGTGGTGGTCAGTGGCCGCAAACTGCTGAGAGCCTGCAAGAGCTAGCGGGAATCGGTCCGTATACTGCGGGTGCTATTGCCAGCATTGCGTTTAACGAACCCGTTCCTGCTGTGGATGGCAATGCCTTCCGGGTGTTCGCTCGTTTACTGGAAATTGATCTGGATATCGCTAAGCCACAAACACGGCCAGTTTTTGAGCAGGTGATTGGTCGCATTATGTCGCCTGATCGTCCCGGTGATTTCAATCAGGCGGTGATGGACCTTGGCGCCAGTTACATGTCTGCTAAGAATCCTGATTCGGCACATTCGCCAGTGAAGGCTTTTAATCAGGCGTATTTGGACGGCGTTGAGATGCAGTATCCGGTGAAATCAAAGAAGCCTAAACCGGTTAAAGTGGTCTATTATGGGTTAGTCATTCGCCATGACAATCAATTTTTGATGCAGAAACGGCCCAGTGATGGGCTATTAGCTAATTTCTGGACCTTTCCCTTAATCGCGGAAGACGATGTTTTAGCGATGAGCGAAACGCCGGAATTGGTGACGGATGAAGAACGATTAACCTTGCTTGAGAAGTTAGTGCAGCAGGAGTTTGGGCTAACTGTTCACGTGATACCCATGGATGGCAAGCCGGTTATGCACACCTTTACCCACCGGCAGTGGTTCATCACGTTGCTAAGTGCTGAAGTTAAACCAGAAACAGACCTAAGCTTTTTTCCGGGTAAATGGTTGTCCAGTGACCAACTTAAACAAATAGCCCTGCCAAAAGTTCAGGAAAAATTACTGACGCGTGTACGTCAGGTTCAATAAATAGATTCAAATTAAGATTTAATTATAGAAAGAAAGTGATGCTCTTGGATGAGAAGTTACATAAATCAGATCAACCAGTTGATCAAATGGGGCGACCGTATAATCGGATCATATTAGTGTTTACGATGCTTGTGGGGACCTTTTGCACCTTTTTGACTTCAACCATGCTGACCACTGCTTTACCAACATTGATGAAATCGTTTAGCATTTCGGCCAATACCGTTCAATGGTTGACAACTGGGTTCATGTTGATGATGGGGATCATTATTCCCATTACTGGTTTTTTCCTTCAGCGATTTGATTCGCGGAAGTTATACTTATCCGCAATTTTGATTTTTGGTATTGGTACGCTGCTGTGCCTTTTTGCCACAAGTTTTTGGATGATTCTTGCTGGCCGTTTGATTCAAGGTGCTGGTGTGGGGATCACCGCGCCAGTTTACCAAACTATCATGACCTCTATTTTTCCACCGTCGAAACGTGGTGCGGCTATGGGAACTGCCGGGATGGTGGTTGGTTTAGCGCCAGCGATTGGACCGACACTTTCTGGCTGGATGCTGATGCACTATTCTTGGCGGATGCTGTTTTTATTCATTTTGCCTATTTTAGTGCTGGTTCTCATCATGGGCTGGTTTACCCTGCGCAAGGTATTGCCAACCAAGAAAGCACCTATTGACTGGCTGTCAGTTTTGCTTTCTGTCATTGGCTTTGGCTCCATGCTGTTTGCCTTTTCATCAGTGGGAAACTACCAGTGGACAAGCCCGGTGGTTTACGTCACGCTGATAGTTGGCTTGATCGTTGTTGGGCTGTTTATTTGGCGGTCGGTTAAGATTAAGAATCCGCTGCTGCAGCTTAAAGTTTTTACTCACCGCGAGTTTTCACTTTCGGCTGCGTTAGTAGCCGTATCATTTATGGCGATGAATGGGTTTACCTTGATTCTGCCGATGTATTTGCAAACCATTCGCGGTGAAACTCCGTTGGCTTCGGGGCTGACTTTATTGCCAGGTGCGATTGTGATTGGGTTGATGAACCCCATCACCGGTCGAATCTTTGATCGGTTAGGTGCTCGCAATATGGCCATTTCAGGAATGCTATTGCTGACGTTGGCGACGGGCTCGTTTATTCCAATCACCGCAACCACGCCCGTGATCGATATCGTGTGTCTGTATACCGTTCGGATGATGGGGATTTCTATGGTCATGATGCCCGTTACCACCACTGGGATGAACGCTTTACCGCTTAACTTGATCAGTGATGGTACCGTTGTGAATAACACTGCACGACAAGTTTTTGCTTCAATGGGGACTGCCGTACTGGTTTCGGTAATGTCGAATGTGACCATGAATCACATGCCAAATCATGCCGTTGCCAAGGCAACACCGATTTTATTTAAACAATTAGCCTTGCATGCTAACGTTGTCGGTTTTCGGTATGCATTTGGAATTGCCACCACGTTTGCACTGATTGGTCTCGTCATGACCTTCTTCTTGAAACGAAATAAGGAGGTGGCTTAAGATGATCGCAATATTATTATTTGCTGGTGTGCTGCTTTTTGCTGGCAGTATGATTTTTATGACTGGCGGTACTAAGAAGACAGTTTGGGTGATTATTGGCCTGGTTTTAACCGTGGGCAGTATTTTGCTGATGATTCTCAATTTCAATCAGTATTTAGGTATGAAAAAAGTGACGGTTAGTCATGAATATCCGCTTACCTCTAGTTTAGCCACCAAAAAACGGGTGTTGCTTTATCGCCAGATTGGGACAAAGAACGAACGGGTGTATTTGTATAAGAATAATCCGCTGGAACACAAATTAGAACACACTGATCCTACTCAGGGACCGGTTGAAATTACCCAAAACGCTAAGCGCAATCAGCTAAAAGTGACCAAAACATATCGGGTCTACCGAAATGAAGAACTGCGGTTGCTATTTAGTGTTGGCGTGAAAAATCATGACTATGCGGGAACCCAATGGCACTTTAGTCTGAAACCAGGTTGGCACCTGGTACGAATGAGTTAAACTGAATCGCTTTCACAGCATGGGAACATCGTGTATAATGAGCACAATGTCATTAATTAATTGGGGGAGCCGTTATGAATAACGTTTTTGATGTCTTAAAAATGATTACGATCAATCATCAAGGAGTTGATGGCGCACAACTTGTTGTTACCGATTTGGAAGGCAAACCCAATAGTCTGCTGACCGACCTGCTACGAGATACAGTGGGCAATATGCGTTTATTTATCGATATGGAGAATGTTGACTCTCCAGATGATGTTTTAGCTGAATTAGGAGATACGACACCACTTCCTGACGACGTACTGGATGAGTACGCCAAGATTCTTAAAGAACGTGTATCAGGGCTAAATTTTGCGCCTCAAAAAGATACTATTGAGTTGTTGATTAGATAATTAAAAACTAAAGTTATAATAACCAAATAGATATCATTTAAGAGGTTATTTAACTTTGGAAAAAGGGTTAGAAACGTTTGATATCAAGCGTGTTATGCTGCAGGTGGTAATTCAAAAACCTAAAATTAAATTCATTTTTTTCGGAGTTTATAGTTGCACTTTTTCGAATTACCTGTTATTGTATTGTTAATGTATTTATGCTTCGGAATTAAGGTACAACGTTCTTTTTAGAATGGCTCCTTATTCAAAAGTTTCAAATGCAAAATTTATTTGCGCATAGCGCATGGAGGTTTCATTCTAATGGAACAAGGTACTGTTAAATGGTTCAACGCTGACAAAGGTTACGGTTTTATCACTCTTGAAAACGGCTCAGATGTATTCGTACATTTCTCAGCTATCAATGCTGACGGCTTCAAGACTCTTGAAGAAGGCCAAAAGGTAACTTTGGACGTTGAAGACGGCGACCGCGGCCCACAAGCTGCTAACGTTACTGTTGCTTAATTCTTAATTAAGCCCAACGAAACCACCAATCATTTTGATTGGTGGTTTTTTGTGCCATCAGACAAATTTAACTAACAGTATTCCTTCAAAATGTCGTACACTAAAATTGAAAGCGCATTCAATATTATGAAAAGGGGTGTCTGACATGAAAGTGGCAGAAGTTAAGCAGATAACCAACATTGGCGCTGGTACAATGGGACACGCAATTGCATTACAATTTGCCATGCATGGTTACACGGTTCGTGTGCTGGATAATAGTCAAGGAGCGCTAGAGCAAGGATTGACCAGAATTAAAGCGGATATGAAGACTTTTGCAACTGCCGGGATTTTAAAAGAGTCTCCAGAACAAGTACTCAAAAGATTAACTTTTACTACCAGCTATGAACAAGCATTAACTGACGCGGACTTTGTTATTGAGTCTGTAGTGGAAGATATGGCCGTTAAAAAAGTGGTTTGGCGGGAAGCTGAAAAATTTGTTTCTGATCAGACTATTTTGGCAACGAATACGTCAGGTTTAAGCCCCACTGAAATGCAGAGTGTCTTAAAAGTACCCGAACGGTTTGTGGTCGCTCATTTTTGGAACCCAGCTCAGTTAATGCCGCTAGTTGAAGTCGTACCAGGGAAAGCAACCACTCAAAGTGTTGTTGATGAAACCGTTCAGCTAATGAATTTGATTGATAAACATGCGGTGGGCTTGACTAAAGAATCTCTCGGATTTGTAGGAAATCGGATTCAGTTAGCTGTTTTGCGCGAGGCGTTTCATATTATTGACGAAGGCATTGCTACTCCCGAAGCTGTCGATGACATTATTAAGTACAGTTTGGGACGACGGTGGAGTTTAGTTGGTCCAATTGCCAGTGCCGATTTAGGTGGCCTAGATGTGTTCAAAAACATCAGTAGTTATCTGTATGATGACTTATCGGCGCAAAAGGGAACTGATCCTGTTTTAAAAGATAAAGTTGATAACAACCAGTTAGGTTTAAAGACTGGTAAAGGATTCTTTGACTGGAATGGCGAAGATGGCAAGCAAATGGTTCAGGACCGTGATACTAAATTATTGGATTTGTTAAAGCATGATCTTAGGGAGACCGACGAAGCAGGTAACGGATTTTAAATCTTTACGTAACCGATACACAAATAACATCCGTTCATTACAGACAAACGGTAAACTTAAAGCGAATAGTAAGGGTATAGCTACCAATGGCGCTTTTAAATCCCGTTGCTATTCCCAGTAGTTCGGTCACTACTGTGCTCTCCCTATAAAACATTGCACAAAACGGTTTTGAGAAAGCCTACTCTCAAAACCGTTTTGTAGTCACCACGATAGAAAACGATGATGGTAAGCTTTATGGTCACCAGAAAAATAATTGGTGTGATAAGATGGGCTTAATTAGAATCATCATGATGGTGTACAAGGGGGCGTTATTATCAAAACTTTAGTGGTAGTGGGACATCCGCAAATTGAGGATTCCAGTACGCAGCAATTCTTAAAGGAAGCGGCTGATCTATCGGAAGTAACTTGGCATCCGGTGAGTACCTTCGATGTCGAGGTGGCAAAAGAACAAGCACTGATTGAACAAACAGATCGATTAGTGCTACAGTTCCCGCTTTATTGGTACTCAGCGCCAGCCGTTTTAAAAAATTGGTTGGATCAAGTGCTGACACGGCACTTTGCTTATCCAGATGCTATGGGCAGTCTGGTTGGCAAAGAATTAGGGATTGCCGTCAGTTTAGGTTCGCCAGCTAAAAGTTTTGCTGCCGGGGCCAAAGAGAGCTTCAGCCTTTCCCAAATTATGATTCCGTTTCAAGCGTTAGCAAATAAGTTACAGATGACTTTCTTACCAACCTTTGTGATCGATCAATTTGGCTATCAGTCTGAAGAAATGAAAGCTAAATTACTGATTGATTATCAGCGCTATCTGACTCAGCCACGGTTGGGACACTTTGATGATCAAACAACTTGGCTGATAGACGAGTTGAAGGCACTTATCGTCACCGTTCCGGAAGAAAAAAGGCAGCGGTTGACGCTGATTTTAGAGCAAATCAAAAATAATCAAGCCACACTAGAAGATCTGCAGATGAATCTCAAAATGATTCAGGATATGGAGGAGTAGTTGATGGCAGAACAAACATGGGCGACACAACAACTTTTACAATTAGCAGCACAAACACCACAGTTTAAAGAACGGGCATTGTACTTAGCGCTTGCTGAATTAAACGAGGAACAACAGCGACGCATTAAGCTGGCGCAAGGAGAATTAGACGGACGAACCTGGAATCCATCGCGCTGGTAATCTGAGAAATTTCCCTGTTTAATTAATTAGGTTTAGAATGAGACTTAATATAGTTTTTAGAAACGGGATGGTCACTTTGCTATTGGGATATGGGTTTTTATTTGCAGCGATTATATTTGAAATTATCAGCAGCTCGTTATTGAAGGAGTCAGATGGTTTTCATCGTCTGATACCCACCATTTGCCTAGTGATTGGGTATACGATTACACTGTTTCTTTTTTCCAAGTCGCTTCGCTGGATGGATCTGGGGGTAGCCTATGCGCTGTGGGGCGCCATTGGTACGCTGTTTACAACAATCATTGGTATCATCTTCTTCAAAGAACGACTCAACCGCTCTAAGGTGGTCGGTGTTGCGTGCATTATTATTGGCACGGTGATGTTGAATATATTGTGAGGTGATTGCGGATGTTTAAGTATTATGCAGCGTTAGGTCTTTCGATAGTGACGGAGATTGTAGGGACGATGTCGTTAAAGTTATCAAAGGAGTTTACTCAAGTCTCCTGGACTTTGTTAAGCATCGCCGTCTTTTTAATCATGCTCTACAGTCTATCGTATGCCATGCGGGTGGTACCCTTGAGTGTGGCGTACGGACTTTGGTCAGGCGCTGGCACGGTATTAACCGCAGCTCTGGATGTCACCGTGTTTCACGTGTCGTTTTCAATCGGTGAAATTCTTGGATTAGTGCTGATTGTGGTTGGTATCGTGTCGTTAAACTGGTCTGGTGAAGCAGAAGAGGAAATTGATTATGAGTCATTGCAAGTGGAAGACAAGATGAATATTAAGGGCTAAGTGTGATGCAACTCGGTAGATTCCAGAATATAACACCCAAAAGCGTCGTCCCGATGATTGTCGAGACGGCGCTTTTGGGTGTTATATGGCCGGAATCTGAGTTGTAGAACAGGTTAAGGCTATATCCAAGTAGTAAGCTAAAGTAAATTTCACGATGCGTTTCGGTTAAAAAACAAACTGATATAGATTCATGTTGCGGACTTTTTACTGGGAACTTGTATGACATACTCATTTCGCAGTTCCCTGCGCATCTTCATTGAACTGGTTCACGTCAGTAGTGTAGCCAACGACCGAGATTAAGTCGTTGAGCCTTAACTGATCGTTAGCATCTGGCGAGAGGTTAACTTTACCCTCTGTCTTGATGGCAATTACGTTAATATGATATTTGTTCCGAACAGCTAACTCGTTTAAAGATTTACCCACGAAGTTTGGATTATCGACCTTTACTTCAGCCATGGTGACCTGGTCGTTGAGCATCAGGTAGTTAACGATGTTTGGCTGTAAACGATGGAAGACGATTCGGCGGGCCATGTCGCGCTCTGGTCGTACGATTTGGTCGGCGCCAATTTTTTCAAGTACTCGGGCGTGGCTTTCGTTTTCGGCTTTGCAAATCACGTCCTTCGCACCCAGTTCTTTAGTTAGTAAAGTAGCCATGATGCTGGCTTGAATATTTTGACCGATTGAGATGAAAACGTGGTCGAAGCTTCCCAGTTCAAGTTCTTTCATAGTGTCTTCATCTTGGGCATCGGCAATTACAGCCCGCGTGACGATGTTTGTAAATTCGTTGACTTTTTCTTCATCAATATCGATGGCCAGGACTTCTTGATTGGCATCTACTAGGGATTGGCAAATGGCACTGCCAAACTGGCCCAAGCCAATCACAGCGTAATTTTCACGCTTTTGTTTAACCAATTAGAACACTCTCCTCCGGGTAACGGTAGTTTGGTTGCTTACGGTTTGCGTTTAAGATTGAGAACATCACGGTGTAAATGCCAACACGGCCAATAAACATTAAAAACATGATGATCAGTTTACCAAGCACGTTTAAGTGGGGTGTTAGCCCCAGTGAAATTCCCGTTGTTCCAAACGCTGCCAGAACTTCAAAAGTAACGGTTTGCAGACCATCATTTTTAGGAATCGGCTGGGTCGCGCATAGAACCAAAGTTGCTACGGCTAAAATGGTCAGTGCAACGAAAATTAGGGTTAGGGCGCGGAAGACATTTTCTTGAGTAAAACGGCGGTGACCAAAAGTAGCATCCCGTTTTCCTCGCAGGGTGGCGATACTTTGTAGGGTAAGCAGTCCAATCGTTGTGGTTTTAACGCCACCAGCAGTTGATCCAGGGGTTCCACCGATGAACATCAATAACATGGTAAACGCAATACTCGCAATGGATAATTGCTGATATGGTAATGTCACTAACCCAGCAGTCCGCGGTGTGATCGCCATAAATACGGTGTTCACTAGTCGGTTGCTATAAGAAACGCGCGGACTTAGAATTGCTAAATTATTTTCGCTGAGCAGATAAACCACGATTGAGAGTAAAACCAGCACGGTACCAGTTCCCAAGGCTAGTTTGGTGTGCAGTGACAAGTGATGCCGTTTAGGGAAAAGCAGTAGATCTTGCCAGACTAGGAAACCGAAAGAACCGGCAATGATCAGAATAGACATGACGCTCAATACATAAGGATCGTTAGCAAAGCCTTCCAAGCTATTACCGAATAGATCAAATCCAGCGTTACAGAAGGCAGAAACAGCGTGAAACACACTAAACCACAGCCCCTTGACTAAACCGTACCGCGGGTAGAAATCGATCATTAATAATCCGGCACCTGCCAGTTGGATGATGAACGACAACAGTAAAATTAATTTAATGACGTTAAGCTGAGATAAGTTATCTAAGTTGAGCGATTCTTGGGCCAAGAGGCGGGTTGACAGCTTCATTTGCCGCCGCATAAACAAGAATAGCATGACGGTGAACGTCATGAAGCCAAGACCACCGATTTCCATGAGAAACAAGATGACTGTTTGACCAAAAACAGTCCAGTGAAAAGCGGTGCTGACCAAGGTTAGTCCTGTAACACAGGTGGCACTGGTTGCGGTAAAAAAAGCATCCAGTACGGAGGTGCTGTGAGCGCCACGAGTTGCAATCGGCAGACTGAGGAGAACGGTGCCAATTAGAATGATGATTAGAAAACCAAGTGTCAGTGCTTTGGGGAGCGAAAGATGCTGACGTTTAGGGATTGACATAGCCCTCCCTCCTTTAAGTTTTATTAATTCAACTATAGCGAAAATTCCAACAGTTTAAAAGCAATATGGCACCGAATTCATTGCCAATAACGTGAGACCAAAAATAGATTGAGATGAATTGAACGAGACGTCAATTAATTGGTAAGTCCAGTGGTATAATTTAGTGAAAAGGATTAACTAAATCGTTGGAGGTTGTGAAAAGATGCTGATACAACAAGTGTCAATTGAAAATAGCGATACCTTAAAAGATGTTCGAATCGAAGATGGCAAGTTTGTTGAAATTGCTGATCACATTGCACCAAAAGATAGTGAAGGCCTGATTGATGGTCGCGGTAAGTTATTGCTGCCACCATTCGTTGATCCTCATGTTCATTTGGATTCAACTTTAACAGCGGGGGATCCCGAATGGAACCAATCGGGAACACTGTTTGATGGGATTCGTATTTGGTCGGCCAGAAAACAAAAGTTGACGATTGAAGACGTCAAGACGCGGGCAATCCAGACGTTGAAGAAACAGGCAAGTCATGGAACGCAGTTTGTTCGGTCACACGTTGACGTAACGGATCCTAATCTGACAGCTTTAAAAGCACTGCTTGAGGTTCGTGAAGAAGTGAAAGATTTCATCGAACTGCAACTTGTTGCCTTTCCTCAAGAAGGGATTCTTTCTTTCCCACATGGTAAAGAGTTAATGACCAAAGCCGCTGAGATGGGCGTTGATGTCATCGGTGGTATCCCACACTTTGAGTTTAACCGTGAATACGGTGTGCAGTCCTTGCACTTTGTCAGTGATTTGGCTGAAAAGTACGATAAACTGATTGATGTCCATTGCGATGAAATTGATGATCCAGCTGCTCGAGGACTTGAAACCTTGGCGACCCTGGCTTATGAGACTGGTATGCGTGATCAAGTAACAGCTAGTCATACCACTGCGCTGGGTTCGTATAATGATGCTTACGCTTATAAGCTATTCCGCTTACTGAAAATGTCTGGTATCAACATGATTGCTAATCCACTGGTTAACACTTTCCTTGGTGGTCGGTTTGATACTTATCCAAAGCGTCGGGGAATGACTCGGGTCAAAGAGCTGACTGAAGATGGCATTAACGTTGCCTTTGGCGAGGATGATATTAAGGATCCCTGGTACCCAATGGGTGACGGTAACATGATGGATCCGTTGCACCTTGGACTTCATGTGGCACAGACTATGGGTTATGATCAAATCATGAACTCATATCAATATGTGACTCAAAACGGTGCCCGTGCGATGCACGTTCTAGATCACTATGGTATTGAAGTTGGCAAGCAAGCTAACTGCATTATTTTAAACAGGGATAACTTCTATGATGCTCTGAACGAACGGGCAGAAGTACTGTATGCGATTCATCATGGGGTTGTGACCGTAAAGACCCGGCCTCAAGAAGTAAAGACCTACTTTGGTCAAAGTGATATTACTAAGTAATTAAACCCTGCTTTTGAGAAAAGTCAGCTAGGGCACAAAAAATCCCTTAAGACAGTAACGATTTGGTAACTGTCTTAAGGGATTTTCGTAACTGATCAATCGTGTCGGAACTCTAACAAACAGTCAGAATTAATCAGCTATGCGTGTTTTTTAGGCTTGTGAGCGCGAGATTCTGAGGCCTTTTTCTTGGCCACTGCTTCTTTATGCAGGGAACGTAGTTGATCTTTGTAACTTTCAATTTCCTCTGCGTGGTTTTCAAGCCATTCTTTAAAGGAAAATTGACTATCGGTATCGCCCGGTTTGAGACCAGTTTGAAGCCAGAATAGAGCTTGGGTTAAACTTGAAAAGTTACGCATCCAAAGTGTTTGACCATTTTCAGAATCAAAGGCCACGTAGGATTTGTAGTGTCTCTTTAAAAAGGTATGCTTGCGAATTTTGAACGCTTCCCGTTTACGTGTTAGCCGATAATCTGGTAGGATGTATTGGCCAGTTAGTGTCAGCTTGGGAAAAAATTCGTTGGCTTGACTGTGTTGCTCTTTCAACAAGGCGTGTGCTTGATCGATGTTGATGAGCTGCGCGTGAATTTCAGACATCAGAGTTCCTCCTCTTGAACAACTGGGTATATGGTATAAGTTCGGGTACGAACGTTAATTTACTTGATAAACTACTTACACTAATAACTTTAGCATAATTTTCACAGAATTAGTATGATTCGCTACCGTAAAATTGGTCTTGTAATAAGAATTTACTAAACTTTAACAACACTTAAATTAATAAGAGGTGATTATTTTGGGTAAATATTATGCAGTCAGAAAGGGTCAGCATCCTGGTATTTATACCAGTTGGCCGGAAGCTCAAAAAGAAGTATCAGGGTTCTCAGGCGCCGAATTTAAGGGCTTTACTACCGAAGCGGAAGCTAGAGAGTTTATGGGTGAAAAACCGGTTGCTCATACAGCTAGTGGTGACCTGATTATTGGCTATACGGATGGTGGTACTCGGAATTCCGGCAATGTGAAGGGGGGCCACGTTAAAACAACAGATCCAGCGGCTTGGGCGTATCGATTAGAATTACCTGATAAAGTACTGAGTGATTCTGCTGGTGAGTGGGGGGCTACCAATAACCGAATGGAAATCATGGCGTTTATTAAAGCGCTAGAAGCATTGATTGCAGAGCATCAACAAAACACAGACATCACGCTGGTTCTAGATTCAAAATACGTTTTGGACGCAATTAACAAGGGCTGGTTAAAGGGCTGGCAGCGACGGGGTTGGCGACGTTCCGGCGGTGAATTAATGAACGTTGAGCTTTGGCAGCAAGTCAGTCGCCTTTTACCTCAGTTCCCAAATCTCTCATTAGTCTGGACTAAAGGCCACGCTGATAATCAGGGTAATATTTTTGTGGATTCACTATTGAATAAAACCATGGACGCGATGGTTAAGGCTGGTCGGCCGATTGGAAAACCCGCACACGTCAATAGCAAGTCCAAAGCGGTAAGCGATTCTCATTCAGCTAAGCCAGAGAAACCAACTCATGCTAAACAGACTCCTGAACAGCAGAAGAAAGTGGATCAGTCAGTTTCTGACATTCAAAAAGCACTGGAACAGTTGGATTTATTCAAAAACCCGTAGTCCAGCGCTCGTATCAAATTGGCAATTCTATTTTTCTTTATGGGTGACTTTCCTAAATCGTCGTTCCACTTCTTTGCTCCAGAAACCACCAGACATTTGGGTGGGTTCATTGACCATCACGAAGGCTTCAGGTGCCAGCTCATGAATGAGTTCCATTAGACGGCGGTCAGCTTTTCTAGGTGCCAAGATGTTTAAAATCAGGCGCGAGCCATCGCGACCGTAACCCCAAGTTTCCGTGACCCCGTAACCATTGTTGCGCAGGTCTTCTGGAAGCTTTTTGTTTTGCTGATATTTTGGGTCATCATTATCGATTTTAACGGTAACTTGGAAGTTGACGTAACCCAATGCCACGTGGTCTTCGATGATGATGCCAAGGTAAATTCCCAATCCAAAACCAACGGTATAAGCGATGACGTTAACAGGTGAATTAATGTTTTTTAATGCAATTGCCAACGCAATCACGTATACGAATTCCTCAAGGACGGCCAACAGTGGTGCCCATAAGCGTTGGCGCCGGACCACTAGCATTGTTCGAAATGTATTTAATGTAATATAACAAGCATTTAGAAGGAAAATAGTCAGTGCAAGTTTCAAATAAATCGCCTCTTCTTTCATTTTTGCTACCACTACAGTTTAGTGCAAATAGCAGATGATGAAAGCAATTTAGCTCGAGTTTGTGACATGTGATATGCTTATTGACAAAGGAGTGTTCAATTTATGACGACAGAGCGTGAAAAGATGACGGCTGGGGAACCCTATAATCAGTTTGACCCAGAACTGATCAACCGTCGCGTATATATGAGACAGCAACTAGAAGAGATTAATCATATTACGGATAATGACAACCGAAATAACCGGTTTAAAGCATTGCTGGCAGACGTTGGCGATGATTTCTTTGTGGAATCATCGTTCAAGTTTGACTATGGTTTTAACATTCATATCGGTGATCATTTTTATGGTAACTATGATATGACCTTCTTAGATACCTGCCCAATTACCATTGGTGAACACTGTTATTTTGGCCCTAACATTGGCCTTTATACACCAGTTCATCCACTGGACCCTGTACAGCGGAATGCGGATGTTGAGTTGGGGGCACCAATTACCATTGGCGATAATGCCTGGTTAGGTGGCCGGGTAACGATTTTACCTGGTGTGACTCTGGGTAACAATGTGGTTGTGGGTGCCGGCTCGGTAGTCACGAAGTCATTTGGCGATAATGTTGTTATAGCAGGCAATCCGGCGCGAGTTATCAAAACTATAAAATAGCTATATTTTCTTATATTTGCTGCACATTTTACTTATTCTTTCAAACGTGTATAATGAAAATGTAAATTCATTCGGGTTACATTTGGAAGTGGCAATTTGTTGCAGAGAAAGCTGTTGCAGATGGTCTTAGACCGATCTCGACAGCTTTTTTGTGTTTTGTACTTTGCTGACCCTTATGAAAATACGTCGGGTGTTTACAGAGTTGAAAGGTAACAATTTCATCTGTGGTTTCAAGTATATCTTAGCTAATAAAAAGTCATGGTGTACTTCACGAATTAAAGCATGCTACGCAAGGTAGAGATTTTTAACTGATTCAGGAATGGTCTGAATTCGATAACGGGATTCTCATCAGGAATGAGTAAGGGCGATCTTTTACAGCCTTGCCGGACACTTTGACTTGCGCCACACTCTGTCCCCGGTATGTACAATTATTAGAGGAGGAATATTATTTTAAGAAGCAAGTTAATCAACAAGTGGGTCTTTGTACCAACTGTGGGATTATTCTTACTGGCAACTTTAGTGTTAATGATAGGTGGGAAGGGTCTACAAGCACCTTTATCTAGCCTATTGAGTTGGATGAACCTAAAGTTAGGGTGGATGTACCTTGGTATTTATATCATCAACTTTGTCTTCTTAATCGGATTGGCATTTAGCCGATATGGGAAAATTAAAATTGGAAAACCTGATGACAAGCCGGTTTACAGCGGATTCAAGTGGGGCGCTATGGTGTTCGCCACTGCGATTGATGCCAGCATTATGATGCTGTCCATCACCGATCCGCTGACGGTGATTCAAAATCCACCTTTTCACATTAAAGCCTATTCTCACGCCGCCTATATCTCTGCCACTATGATGGGGCAGTTTAACTGGGGGCCAATGGCTTGGATGATGTTCGCACCCGCTGCTGTTTTAATTGGTTACCTGATGTATCGTAAGGGGCAGCCAGTTCAAAAACTGAGCGACGGTATCGGTATGCTGGACGGTGATAAGCATCAATCAGCTAAGAAGTTCTTTGCTGGCTTGATCAACGTCCTTGTCGTCATCGGCATCATCGGTGGTGTTGGGTCATCTATTGGGATGGAAGTGCCAATTACTGCTAAAGCATTTTCAAGTGCAACCGGCATTAAGTACGGTTTACCATTGGAATTAGCATTGTTCGCTGTCTTGTTCGTTTTATTTGCCGTTACGGTCTTTAAGGGCTTAAACGGTGGGATTGATCGATTAAGCATGGCGCACATTTGGTTAGCCATCGGTTTTCTGGTCTTAATTTTGTTCTTTGGTCCAACCCGCTACATTATTTCTAACGAGGCACAAAGCTTAGGCATGCTCGTTCAAAAGTTCGTGCCAATGGCAACTAATACGCGACCAAGCGCTACTCAGCAGGATACAATTTTCTACTGGGGCTGGTGGTTATCGTACATGCCAGTGATGGGATTATTCATCGCGAAGATCTCACGCGGTAAGACGATTCGTCAGATGCTGATGGGTATGTTGTTGTACGGCTTTACTGGCTGTGCATTGTTCTACGCCGTAATGGGTGGCTACGCACTTTGGCTGCAACAAAATGGGGTCATCAACTTGGTCCACATTTTGAACACTCAGGGTCAAGCTGCCGTTATAGCGACCGTCATTGGGACGTTACCGATGAAGCAAGTCATGACATTGCTTTACTGCCTGTCATGTTTCATTTTCTTGGCAACAACGATTTCGGGTTCAGCTTACATCCTGTCATCCTTTACTAGTGTGCCATTGAAGCACCGTGAACCATCTCGCTTTAACCGGATGAGCTGGGTCATCGTCTTCATGATTTTCGCTTTCTCACTGGTCTTAGTAGGTGGCTTCCAAGTTATCCAGACAATTTCTGTGATGGCTGGGTTCCCGTTAATTGCGGTCTGCGCTGTTATTCTGGTGTCCATTCACCGGTTAGTTAAGCGGGATCACGAACTGGTCTTTACACCATCTCCAGAAGTTGCGGAAGTGGCACAAAGACGTCCTGTTACTGTGGAACGCAAATCTGCTATTCGTGGTAAGTTGATCTTGTCACCTAAGCAAATGGCTAATTAAGTTTATAAATCGAAAGCACTGATAAAATTATGGAAATAATTCTAGCAGCGCTTTTTTTGTGTAAAATTGAAACCGACAATATTTCGATGAGCGGATTTGTTTCGGTTAATCATAGTTGCGCAGTGGGGGAAGTTATCATAGAATAAACAAATGAAATAAACAGATTTGAAAAAATGCAATAATTTGAGACAAATGTTTTCAAAATCCAATTGAAAACGGGGGAAAAATGATGTTGATATGGGAAGTTCGAGGAGTTAACTTTATCATCAACATGCTTTTGTTAACGGGATTTTCATTACTATACACTTGGCTGCAACACGCCGAATTTCATCGACCAATTTGGAGCCGGTTACGTGGAGCGAGTCAGGTGGCTTTGACGATTGGCTTCCTGTTACTCTATCACCTTGCATCGGAGTTTA
The DNA here is from genome assembly GCF_059704265.1 of Secundilactobacillus sp. MJ173. Classification (NCBI taxonomy): domain Bacteria; kingdom Bacillati; phylum Bacillota; class Bacilli; order Lactobacillales; family Lactobacillaceae; genus Secundilactobacillus; species Secundilactobacillus sp. MJ173. The sequence goes on along the minus strand of NZ_BAAKGN010000061.1, from coordinate 13,120 downwards.
GAATATTGGAGGCTCATAATCGTCAGGGATTTGGATGGAGTTATTTAGCGTTTCAAATTGGGGTGATTCTCTTTGCCATGATTTTAAAAAAGAACTCTTGGCTTTTGTTAAGTTTATCGGTGGTTTTGTTGCTCTGGTATTGGTGGCTGCCCAACGTGCCATGGTGGGGTTACTTTTATGTTGCCAGTGTCTTAATGTTAGCAGAAGCTGATCGGTTCGGGTGGCGCATTATGAATCGACCACTGGTGTATTATCCCTTTTGCTTACTTTTTTCAGCCCCATTTCTATGGGCGAATTGGATTTCTTTACACGGAATTGAAGTTGGCTGGTGGGTAGAGTTAGCAGAATGTTTCGTGGTGTATTATTTAGTTTGGTACATCTATTACCAGTTGAAAACGCGAGATGAACACCAAGCGACTTTACTTTGTGAAGCTAGTCAGGATAATCTGACAAAGCTGAATAATTTTAGGATTTTTAATGACGATTTGCAGCAGGCTTTCGATGATTATCGTGAAAACGGCACTCAATATTTACTTTATACATTTGATATTGACTTCTTTAAACGGGTCAATGATCAATATGGGCATTTGGAGGGGAATGATGTACTTAAAGGCGTGGCTAACGAATTAAATCGGTTGTTGCCGAAAATTAGCAGTAACGCAAAGGCTTATCGCGTTGGCGGCGAAGAATTTTCTTTTGTGGTTTTCAATCATCAAACGCAGCAGGGCTCTCCTGATGAAGTTGCTAATCATGTCCGTGAGGCGATTGGCAATTTGGTTTTTAAAACCAAACAGGGGGAACAATTCAAGCTCACCATTTCATTGGGACAAGCACAAATCGATGCTGAGGATCAGAACTATTTAGATGTTTATAAGCGTGCCGACCAGCGTCTGTATCGTTCAAAAGAAGCCGGTCGTAATCGGGTAACAACCTCTGATAAACGATTTAAAATAGTCTGACTTGGTAGAATCATGGTAAAATTTAAGGTATTAAAACCAGTTCATTCAGAAGGGAATTCTCAGTATGCAGAAAGTAATTATTCCGGAGATTGCGGACAAACAAACCGACCACTATTTAACTAAGAAGGGGTATGACGTGCTTACTGTTGCTAGTGCTGATGAGGCCACTATTTTGGCGACAGCGCGCGACGTCGCTGGGATAATGATGTTCGTTTCCCCCTTTCCCAATGATTTATATGACAAATTACCTAATTTAAAAGTTTTGGCGCGTTATGGTGTTGGCTATGACAGTATTGATGCTGAGTATGCGGCAACTAAGGGTGTTTGGGTAACCAATACGCCGGGAGCCAATGCGATTAGTGTGGCGGAAAATGCTGTGACTGATATTATGTTACTGTCGAAACGCTCATATGAAATGTCCACTTTGATGCATCAAGGTAAGATCAGAACCGCTAAGCAACTCTTTGGACATGAGCTACTGGGTTCGACGGTAGGGATTGTCGGTTATGGTCACATTGGCCAAGCCGTGGCAAAAATGTTGAGCGGGTTTGGGGTTAAAACCTTGATTTATAACCGAACTAAACGGCCAACGGAATACGGTGAGTACGTCGATTTAGAAACATTATTGAAACAATCAGATTATGTCACACTGCATATCGCAGCTACTAAGCAGACTGAGCACTTAATTGGCAAGAAAGAATTTGCGATGATGAAGCCAAGTGCTTCATTGGTTAATTTAGCGCGTGGCTCTGTAGTTGATGAGCAGGCACTGATTACGGCCCTCAACACGCATCAGATTGCTAGTGCGGCTTTAGATGTTTTTGATGAGGAACCCTTACCAGCTGACAGTCCATTTTATCGCATGGATAACGTCTTTTTGACACCGCACACAGCATCAAATACGGTAGAAGCTGGTCAGAATATGGCCTTTGGTGCCGCTAAGATGATTGATGCTGCGCTATCTGGACAAAAGCCAGAGTGGGCGGTCAATGATCCGCAGCTTTAATGCCACACCAATCCATTAGTCATTAATTACCTGATTTATTAGTTTACCTGGGCTTCCCTTGGTTATTTAAAAAATCGTTCCATGGTTAGTGATGAACAAGCTAAACGTTTTGGAATCGGTTTCTTGCGTGCTAAACTACAGGCACAAAAAATAAAAGGGGGATCCTGACAATGGCAATTGATGGATCGTTATATCATACTGAGGCAGTAAATGAAAAAGGTTTAAGCGGTGTGAGTTTTATTCGTGGTAACGAAGGATTAGCGCTTGGGGTCAGCAGCTCGTTAGTGAAGGGTTCCGGTACTAATCCTGAACAATTAGTCGGTTTGGCAATCAGTACGTGTTTTAATGCGACGATTGAAATCATTGAGCAACTCCATAACTTACCGCATACGAGTGTGGTACACACCGGTGTGGATCAACTTAAAGATGACACGGGTTATAAGTTTGTGGTGCGTGTTCAAGTTTTGATGACTGGTGTGGATCATGCGCAGGCACAGGCGTTAGTTGATGAAGCAAAAAACTATTGCCCAGTAGCTAAGATGATTAAGCAAAACGCTAATGTGTCCTTTGAAGTTGTTGATGAATTTGCGTTTTAAACCAAAACAAATTAAAAAAGTTCGCCCGCATATGCAGACGAACTTTTTTTCTTATAGGCGTTGATGTTTTAACTTTCGAAAAACGTAGCGATCACTTAAAGCAATGAAGGTACCTTGGAATAGCAATGCCACCACAGTGCCGATATTCACTGCCCAAATGTGACGCTGAATCAAAAAACAGATAGCGATGATCGTAATGGGTGTGATAAAAGCTGTTAGAGAAGCAGTTACCGCATTACCGTGCAAAAATTTAAAGCGCAGAATCTGCATCAAATCATCGTTTGGATGCAGAATCAGGTTAATTCGCTGATAAATCGAGATACCGCAGCCAATCATCATAACGCCAACGATATCGAGTATCACTGACGGGACGAGTGATAAGTGTTGAATATGGAAAACGGTCAGCAATTGTGCAATTCCACTGACTAAATAACTGAAAGGAACCATGAAGAGCACGTTGCCAAGCATGCGGTGCCAATCAATTTCTCGCAGCAACACAGCGTTGGCTAAGATAACTGCAATTCCTTCCAGTAATAAAATGTTACCTAAATTCATGTGAAATAAGTGTGACATGTTGACAGCGGATGCGGTCCATAATGCGCTGCCTAAATTTAAGGAAACGGTCAGTGCGTTTCCCAGTGAGTTGATTATAATGGAAATAATAAGTAATATACAATCTCCCAAAATAGTTGGCTTGCCGTTGTCTTGATACACGTGTTGATCCCTCCATAACGTTTCTAATTATACGGGAGTATGTTGAAAATAAAAGGGGTATTTCCCCAATAGGAGTGAGTTAAATGATTAAATTCGAGCAATATTCCGGGGTGCTCTTTGATCTTCACGGGGTGATTGCGGATTCATCGCAGTATCATCTTCAAGCTTGGCGCCAATTAGCTGATGAACTTGGAATTACGTGGACAGCAGCATTAACTGAAACCGTGCTTGGGATGAACCGACAGGAAGCAGTGACAACGATTTTAGAGGCTGGTCATCAGCTGGATCGCTATACGGCTGAAGAACGGCAGAAGTTGGGCAATCATAAAAACCAGATGTACTTAGAGTTGATTTCTCATATGTCGCCAGCGGACGTATTACCCGGTGTGATACGTTTTCTGGATGAATTAAAGGCTCAGCATTACGGTATCGTGCTGGCTTCAGCATCCATGAACGCACCGTTAGAAATTAAAAAGATGCAGCTGACAGATTATTTCCCACTGATTGTTGATCCGGCGACATTGACACATAACAAGCCGGACCCTGAGATTTACGTTCGGGCGGCTGACCTGTTGAATTTGCAGCCGGATGAGTGTATGGGTGTTGAAGATTCGAAGACTGGTTTGAGTGCCCTAAACGGTTCGGGTGCCATGTCCATCGGTGTTGGTGAGTCGGAAGAAATAGCCACCGCGGACGTTAAATTTAGTCGTTCTACAGAATTGAGCTTAGCTGGTATCCAGAAGCAAGTTGAGGCACAACAAAAAAAGGTCACTGACTAAAGTGATCTTTTTTAAATTAAAGCAGTTTTTCTAAATATTCTTTTAACACCACAGCTTGATTATGAGTCTCATCTTTTGCGCCATAAAGCATGATGACATTGTCCTCAGTAAGATGGGATTTTATCAGTTTTAAAAACTCGTCGCGGTCAGGGTTAGCGTTCAGCTCAGCGATATAACGGGTTTTAAACTCAGCGTACTTTTCGGGGTCGTGACCGAACCACTGACGTAACTCTTTGGTTGGTGCAATGGTTTTAAACCACTCATCAAGAGCGGCCTTTTCCTTTGAAATTCCCCGTGGCCATAAGCGGTCAACTAAGATGCGATAACCGTCCATATCAGCGGGTTTGGTATAAATTCGTTCAATTTTGAGTGCCATTTCGAATCACCTCTTCTATAATGACAATATCACATATTGATGTTAGGGGTAGAAATTATGACAACTATGGCAGAATTTTTTAGTGGCCGTTCCACCGAAACGATTAGCCGTGAGCTCTTGGGTAAATTACTTAGCTACGAATCACCCAAAGGATTAGTTAGTGGCTACATTGTCGAAGCTGAAGCCTATCTTGGTGTTGCTGACTCGGCAGCGCATGCGTACGAAGGCCGCCGTACCAAGGCTAACGATGCGTTGTATGGTGCACCAGGGAATATCTACATCTATACTTCTCGCGGTTACTACGCTTTTGATATTGCGGTTCAGGAAAAGGGCGAGCCACAAGGGATTTTGGTACGGGGTATTGAACCTAAAGATGGGTTGGACATCATGATGGCTAACCGGCCAAAATCTGGCTCGGAACTGACGAATGGTCCGGGCAAGCTGATGCAGGCGTTTGGCATTAATGACCTTCACTGGAATAATACCATGCTTGATCAAAGTCCCTTTACAATTAGTTTAGATGATAGTCGCCAGCCGTCACGGATTGCCACATCGGCGCGGATTGGTGTCAGTAAGCGTGGCGGTCAAACCAACGCACCTTACCGTTATTTCGTTGCGGGGAATCCTTATGTTTCAGGGATGCGTAAACGGAAGATGGATTTCATAACCCACGGATGGGCTTAGAAAATTATTCCTCAATATAAGATTTTTGTGCCTCATGAAAGGCGGCAGCCCCCATATCAAACGTCTGATAGTCGATTTTTTTAAATCCGGCATTAGCGAACATTTTAGCTAATTGTTTGGCATCGACGAATTCGGCAGCAGTCTTCTCTAAGTAAGCGTAGTCCTGATAGTTGCGGACGGCTAGTTTAGTCATCAATGGAACCAGTTTGAAGTAGGCTTGCCATCCCAACTTAACGAGTGGCTGAGTTGGTTGTGATGTTTCCAGCGAAGCCGCTTTTCCACCTGGGCGCACCACGCGATGCATTTCGCGTAAGACTTGGTTGGCATCCGGCACGTTACGTAGACCAAAGCCGATGGTCACCAGGTCAAAATGATTTTTATCGTAGGATAACGCCATTGCATCACCTTGAACTAAAGTCACGCGGTCTTCTAAGTTAGCTGCTGCGACTTTCTTTTTAGCGATTGCCAACATTTCATCGCTGAAATCCAGGCCAACCACCTGACCGGAGGGGCCAACAGCCTTCGCTAGCGCTATCGTCCAATCACCTGTACCACAACAGAGGTCTAGCACAAAACTACCAGGTTTGATGGCTAGTTTTGCCATCGCAACTTTACGCCAGTGTTTGTGGGTGCCAAGGGAGATGAGATTATTCATCTGATCGTAATTTTCGGCTACTCGTTTAAAAGTTGACTGTACCTGTGGTTCTGGTGTGTGATTTGTAAGTGTCATGTTAACTCCTCCAGAGTAAATTCAGTAACTTAATTTTATCAAAAAACGTCCCGCAAGTCTGTTTCCAGCTGCGGGACGTTTTGATTTGTTGATTTAAATGTTAAAGATACTTAGCGTCTTCAACTGGATCTTGAGAAGTTAAGATCTTAGGACCATCTTTTGTGATGACCAATGTGTGTTCGTACTGTGCTGAAGGGGTGCCATCAGCTGAAACGTAGTATTCCCAAGTATCGCCAGGAACTTGCTTTGAAGCAATCTCCCAGGTACCAAGATTAACCATTGGTTCGATGGTGATAGTCATACCTTCACGTAAGCGTAGACCCTTACCAGGTTCGCCATAGTGAGGGACGTTTGGCTCTTCGTGCATCGTCGGTCCGATACCGTGACCAATCAGTTCGCGAACGTCGCCCATGTGGTTTTCGTCTTCAACGTAGTGTTGAATAGCGTAACCAATGTCACCGATCCGGTTACCAATGACGGCTTGATCAATACCTAAGTAAAGCGCCTTTTTAGTAACGTCCATGAGGTGTTGTTTTTCTTCGCTGATCTCGCCAACGGCATAGGTCCAGCAAGAATCGCTCATGAAGCCATCGAGGTTAACTACCATGTCAACGGCAACAATGTCACCGTTTTTAAGTAGGAGATCTTTACGAGGGGTGGCGTGGGCAACTTCATCGTTGACGCTGACGCAAGTGGCGTACTTGTAGCCTTCAAAGCCTTTTTCTTCGGCCTTGGCGTGGTGTTCTTCGATGTAGGCGTTAGCAAATTTTTCGATGTCCCAGCTAGAAATACCGGGTTTGATGATGTCGCGTAGACCCAAGTGAACACCGGCCAAAATGGCACCGGATTTACGCATCATTTCAATTTCACGTTCTGATTTTAAAGTAATCAAGAATTTGAGCTCCTTTGTTCTTTAATAAATTCAACAGTTATAATGGTACACCAAAAAGCCATGGTGTGGAAGCAAGCGTTTAGAGACTGGAGCCTAAGCTACTTTCGGCGTAAATCCGTGGGCTTGGGATTTATGCCGAAAGTAGCTTAGGTGCAAGTCTCAGTTTGCTTGAGCCCAGTTCGGCTATGTTGAATGCTACTTTCTGCTTGCTGGAACCTGAATAGAACATGGTGTGAAAGCGGACGTTTTGAGAGCGGTGTGTAAGCGAGTAACGTTGTAAGCCTGGGTTTGGGCTTATAACGTTACTCGCTTACATGTAGCTCTCAGTCCGCTGAAACCCGAATAGGCTATGACGCCTGTCCACCCCCAATCCCACCCAAAACATGCCACAACCTTAAACCTTCCTTAAATATCTTGTCCCAGCCTCAATTCCTTGCTACAATGTTCTGCAACGATATGACTTACAATTAACAGGAGGGATTCAATGACATCACCGATATTCGCCTTTTTTGATCCAACGTATATCTTAGTTATTATTGGTTTGTTACTGTCAATGGCAGCTTCAGGCTACGTTAATTCAACCTACGCTAAATACGATCGTTATCGCGCCCAAAGCGGTGTCACTGGAACTGGTGCCGCTCAGTATATTTTGCAGCAGTCAGGCATCAACAACGTTTCGGTGCATCCCATTGCTGGTAATTTGACTGATAACTATAACGGTGGCAATAAAACGCTGAACTTGTCAGAATCAACAGCTAATTCATCGTCGGTAGCAGCAGTTGGTGTGGCAGCCCATGAATGTGGGCATGCGGTACAAGATGCTAGTCATTATTTTCCAATGAGATTGCGAACAGCTATTGTACCCGTTGCTAATTTTGGTTCTTCAATTTCATTTCCACTGATTTTAGTGGGGGTACTGATGGGAATGAACCAGACGTTGATTCATATTGGTATCTTCCTGTTTTCGTTTGCATTGTTGTTTCAATTGGTGACGTTGCCCGTGGAATTTAACGCGTCGCACCGGGCACTTCGAATCCTCACCGATGGCGGTTTACTAACTGCGGATGAGGTACCAATGGTAAGACGTGTCCTGACGGCGGCAGCCCTCACTTACGTTGCAGCTGCATTGGCAACATTTTTACAATTGCTACGATTAATCATCCTTTTTGGTGGAAATCGTGACGACAATTAAGCGGGTTTGACTTATAATAAGAATAGGATGAAAAGGTTGGTGGTAATGATGGACTTAATCTCATATTTGAAGGATCAAATCGAGTTTTTAACTGAGCAATTTAACAAAGCAGAAACGGATAAAGACGTTACTATGAAATACATTACGGAGTCTCGCTTGGATGAAGCAAAGAAGATCAAACAAGCAATCGATGACGGTACAATTAATAGTTTGAGTTAGTAGTCGGCACGGCCAATCTGGTCGTGCTTTTTTTACGTGAAGTGAACGGGGGATTGAAAATGGCACTCAGCGACTATTATGAACAAATTAAACAAATGGGACACCAAAGAACTTTTGAAGCGGGAGAAGATTTATTACGTGAAGGTGACGTTGCTAAGCAACTATATTTTGTTGATCGGGGTGCGGTGAGATTGTGGCATAACGATGATGGCCGCGATATCACGGTGCAGTTTTTCTTCGAAGGTCAAGCAGTGTCTTCCTTTGAAAGTTTTTATCTGGTTAAGCCGAGTTTGTTTGCCGTTACCGCTATGGAAAGAACAACGGTGACAGTTGTTGATGGGAAATTATTGCGACACACCATTGAAGCAGAGCCCAAACTGATGGCAGCTTTTACCGACTATGTCTGTCACCGTTTTATTGATTACACGCAGTACTTTCTCAATCGGATTGAAGATTCTCCAGAATTGCGCTACCAGAGTTTGTTGGCATCTGATCCGGAATTAGTCAACCGTGTTCCTAAATTTGAGTTGGCCTCATATCTAGGTATTACACCAGTGTCACTTTCCCGAATTCGCAGTCGATTAAATAAATAATGTGTCTATTAACATATGTTAATGCGCTGGTCAGGGGTGCTCACTATACTAACCTTATTAACTTTTGGAGGTTAGAAACATGACAAAAACATTAATCGTAACATCTCACCCATATGAAGGCAGTTTCTGCCACGCTCTGATGGTGGCAGCTAAAGAAGGTGCAGAAAAAGCGGGTCATACTGTGGATATCATTGATTTGGAGGCAGATCATTTTGACCCAGTGATGCATAGTGCTGACTTGATTGGCTTCTTAAAGCATAAAGCTCAAGATGAGCAAGCTATCGACTACATTCAGCGTGTGAAGGAAGCCGACCACTTGATTTTAGTCTTTCCGATTTGGTGGGAATTAATGCCAGCAATGATGAAGGGGTTCATTGACAAAGTGGTCTTCCCTGGGGAAACTTTCGACTATGTAAAAGGCGGTACCGGGATGGCTTCAAAGTTAGCACAATTACAGTCCACTACGATCATTACGACCATGAATACCCCGAAAGCACTCTATCGTTGGGTCTTCGGTGATGCGATTCAACGCGCATTGATTCGTGGTACCTTTAAGAAAATGGGTTTGAAGAATGTCAAATGGTTAAGCTGCAACATGGTTAAGAAAAGTAGCGATGCTAAGCGTCAAAACTGGTTGCAACAAGCTAATCAAATAGGGACACGTTAAGCAGCTGTGACATAAGTGTCTACTGGTGAAAACGTCATCTATTTTCTTGACTGAGAGCCAACTTAAAGTTTGTTTTTGTTCGTTGTTTTAAGCTAGTCAAACCCTGTTCAACAACTCAGATTTAGGCCATTTAACGCAAAGAAACGCCACCCCGACAAGCATCGGTGACGTTTCTTTGCGTTAAATTCTGGAATCTACCGAGTTGTCTCACACGCTGTTTTTGAAACGTGTTTTGGGGAGAAGAGACTGGAGTGTAACCGCTCCCCGGCACACTCTATTGTTAGGTGACAAGAACTTAAAACTACTCAGATATTCAATCTACATTTGGCACAATTGATTTTAACCGGAATTACTCCTATCATTGTGGATATAAGGGGGAATCTGAAAATGGATCAATCAACTACGCTATCAGGGCGTACACGGCTATGGTTCGTGGCGACTTTGCTGATGGGGACCTTCACCATGTCAATCAGTCAATCAGCCTTGTCCACAGCCTACCCAACGCTGATGCGGTATTTTTCAATTTCGGCTTCAACTGTTCAGTGGCTAACAACTGGCTTCATGCTCATTATGTGTATTATGATGCCAGTTAGTCCCTGGTTATTGAGCAATATTGGGTTTAAGCCATTATTTTTGTCTGTTTTAACCATGTTTGACGTGGGAACACTCTTAATCATCTTGGCACCAAACTTTCCGTTAGTCCTTTTGGGGCGTGCCATGGAAGCAATAGGTGTCGGTATTTTGTTCCCGTCGTATCAAACGGTACTTCTGACGATCACACCACATGACGAACGTGGCAGCGCAATGGGTGTTGCAGGGTTGGTCATGGGGTCAGCGCTAGCGGTAGGGCCGATTATTTCTGGGATTGTGCTCCGATTTACCACTTGGCAAGGACTATTTATCGTCTTTATGATCATTATTAGTCTGGTTATCTTACTATCGCTGAAGACAATTGTTAACGTGATGCCACAAGTGCCGTCGCACCTGGACTGGCTTTCAGTAATCAGCCTCGTCGGATTCATTGGCGTCCTTTACGTGATCAACTTGGTTGGCACACCAGGTGTTAACTGGGGGATGGCCAGTGTGATCCTGATTGTCAGCATCGTGTTACTGCTATTCTTTGGTATCAGACAATTACGTTTGCCGGAACCGCTGCTTGATCTACGGGTCTTCAAAGTTCGTCAGTTTAACGCATCCGTATGGTTGACAGGTCTTTCCTACATCGCGTTAATTGTTGTCACGATTGTTTTCCCACTGTACTACCAAATTATTTTGGGTGTCAGTCCGTTTATTTCAGGAATGGCGTTAGTTCCCGGTGCGTTATTCTTAAGTATTTTAAACCCGTTAACTGGTCGTCTAGCTGATAAGATTGGCTTTAAAAAGGTTTTGTTGATTGGGATGATCATGATTCTCATAGGATGGGGCATCTTAGCACTTGTTCCCGTTAAATTTTCACTTTGGGGGATGATGCCGATTGCGATGTTGATTGAAGGTGGCAATGCCTTTGTCATGATGCCTGCGACTACATTGGGCGCGGATGCGTTGCCTAATGAGAAGGTTTCTCACGGGACTGCCGTCATCACTACCATGCGTCAATTACTAGGATCGACGGGTGTTGCCGTAGCGACCATCTTACTGTCGTTGGGTGGAGTCGCCACGGCAACTTTAGGAAATTTCCACATTGTTTTCATCACTTTCTTTATTCTTGAAATTATTGGCCTCCTTTTAGCACTTACTTTGAAAGAAAAGAAAGTTCAAAATTAAAACGGTTGAAATTATGACAATGTCGTTCAAATTTTAGTCTAAATTTTTCAAAAAATTCTCTCATTTTTACAATTTTAAAAGTCAATTGTAGCCCGTCATGACGGAATTTGTCGCTTTTATTAAATTCTCATTTTTCTATTTTCGTTCGGGTCATTTTAGGCTACAATGGAGTTATGCAAATGAGTTGCATTGGAAGGGGAATTGTCCACATGACTGAGTCAGAAAAAGTAGAAACATCTGCGTTATATATGAATCCAGATCGAGAAATTGCTGTACTTAATTACACGAACAAGTATGTTTCCGATATCTTTACCTTAATCAATAGTAAAGAACTCGAGGAAGTTGTCCGCTTATTTTTAGATGATCGACGTCATACCTCCGAGAGTCAGCGAAGCGATTTTGAGGATACAGATCCCAAAACTTACATCGATACATTGAAGGCAGTTTTGCTTGATCGTTCTGACGCTTTTGATACGTATAAGCGTGAGGAAATTCTTTTAAGTGTTGAAGACCTGTATTCATATTACCGGTCATATCTTAGAATTGGTGTTGTTAACTTGCATGGGAGTGAAGCAACCGCAAAGAACTTCATGCAAATGGATAATAAGTTCAATGATGTTGTCATTGAAGCCTATCGGACAATTGAAGAAAAGCTGCAAGGATTCCGTAACAAGACTTATCGTCAGGTGAGCGCAGGGACTTCTGCATGTGTTTTGACGCAATCGTTAGACTGGCCAATTCCACATGGTTATGAAGCTTTGAAGCCAATTCGTTTCTTAGAGACTTTGATGTTACGGCCACCAATGATGATGAAGACACCTTCAAACAGACGTGAGGGAACATTTACGGCCGTTCCTGATAACCCAATTGACAAATTCCATGGCTCACGTAGCGAATGGTACTGCTTCCCAGCTAAGATCGGTGAAAGTTTAGCTTATATTTACTTCCACCGGGATTACTTTGTTAGCGGGATTTCACTGGCTAACTTATTTGAAGTTGCCAGCGCTAAGGAAGTTGCCGGTCATAAACCAGATGAAATCTTATTATTTGGTTTACCAGAGACTGAAGGCGATGTTTGCCACTACCACCATGATGAAGAAAACGACATCTGGGTCGGCGAAGTACCATACAACGATAAGACCACGTATTTTGGCTACATGAAGAAGATGTGCTTAACGTTGCATAACTTGCACATGATCTACGAAAACCGTTTGCCAATTCATGGTTCAATGGTTCGGATCAAGTTCGCTAACGGCAAGAATAAAAACGTGGTCTTCTTCGGTGATTCCGGTGCCGGGAAGTCAGAATCTTTGGAAGCCTTGCAGGAAATTGCGGACGATAAGATTTTGAGTCTTGAAACGATTTTTGATGACATGGGCAGCTTCACGTTAACCGACGATGATTTGTATGCGCAAGGAACGGAAATTGGGGCTTTTGTCCGACTGGATGATTTAAGTTCTGCCGTGGCCTTTAATAACATGGACCGCGGTGTGTACTTGAATCCAGACCGTAAGAATGCCCGGGTCATCATTCCCGCTGATTCATATAACCGAGTTGTGGGCCATCACGGTGTTGACATGTGGGTCTATGCAAACAACTATGATAAAGAAATTGGGATTCACCGTTTCGATAATGAAGAGGAAGCTAAGGCAACCTTCATTGAAGGCAAGCGGTTTGCTTTGGGGACGACGGATGAAGTTGGGATGAGTACGACCTTCTTCGCTAACCCATTTGGACCAGTGCAAGAAGAAGCCAAGACTCGGCCAATTATCGATAAGGTATTCAAGCGCTTGTTTGATCAAGGAGTATATGTAGGTGAAATTTATACCCACCTTGGCACTGATAAGAGTAAGGATAGCTTGAATGAAAGTGCTAAAGAGCTGTTGGATGAATTGTGGAATTCATAGAGCGCGAACCGCGGCGTTTAGATAGCGGCGTGTAAGACAGGA